>JAGNOB010000066.1 GCA_017990305.1 Leucobacter sp. | reverse complement strand
GCCGAACGCCGAGCTTGGCGGCCGTGTCGGCGATCTCGCCGAGTGCGTCGACATCCTGCTCGGCAGAAACCGCGGTTGATCCCGGCTTCATGATGAGCGACTTCGTGTGCGCAATGGTCTGCGTGTCTGGGCCGAGGTGCTCGACGTGATCGAGGCCGATCGGCGTGAAGACCGCGACCTGGGCATCAACGATGTTCGTCGCATCCCACTCGCCGCCCATGCCCACTTCGATGACTGCGACCTCGACGGGCGCGTCAGCGAAGGCCGCGAACGCGAGCACGGCGAGCGCCTCAAAGAAGGTGATCTTGCCCTGGCCCGCGGACTCAAGCTCCGCATCTACGATCTCGAGCGGGTGCTCGAGCTCGGCCCAGGCTTCTTCAAGCCCGGCAGGGTCGATCGGCGAGCCATCGAGCTGGAAGCGCTCGGTAAAATCGACGAGATGCGGGCTCGTGAAGAGGCCCGTGCGGAGCCCGTGGGCGCGCAGCAGCGACTCGATCGCGCGGCTCGTCGATGTCTTGCCGTTGGTGCCGGCGACCTGAATCACGGGATACGAGAGCTGCGGGGAGCCCGCGAGCTCGGCGAGCCTGCGTACAGGCTCGATGCGTGGGCGCGGGTTCGCCTCGCCCACGCGGGTGAGGAGTGCCTCGTAGACACGCTGAGCTGCTCCGGCGTTGCCGGCGCTCAGTTGGGAAGAGCTCACAGTGAGGCTCCGTTCGAATCGGGTGCGGACGTCGTGTTCGGGTGCACGACGGTGACTGCGAGTGGCGCCTTCGCGCCGCCGAGCGCGGCGCTCACGGTCGAGAAGCTGCCAGCTGCGGCTTCCTCCGCTTGCGGATCCGCCGACTCGGAAACTGTGATGCCCGTCGCGAGGGTTTCGCCACCGATGAGCTCGGAGTGCGTCTCGAGCGCGGCAGCGTGCTCGGGGGCGGCTGAGAGCCGCAGCTCGATCCTGTCGGTGACGTCGAGGCCAGCGTTCTTGCGCGCCTCCTGGATGGCGCGGATCGCGTCGCGCGCGACGCCCTCGGCTTCGAGCTCGGGGGTCGTGACAGTGTCGAGCAGCGCGAAACCGCCGCCCTGGATGAGCGCGATCGCGGGCCCCGCTGCGTCTGCGCCGCTTCCGGCCTGCAGTGTGAGCTCGTACTCGTGCGGCTCGAGCGCGATGCCTCCGGCGACAACGACGCCGTTTTCCTCGCTCCAGTCGCCTGCCTTCGCGGCCTTGATTGCGGCCTGCACCTGCTTGCCAAGGCGGGGGCCGGCGGCACGCGCGTTGACGGCGAGCATCTGCACAATCCCGTTCTCCGCGGCGCTCGTCTCGGTCTCCTGCACGAGGTTGACGTGCTTCACGTTGAGCTCGTCTCGGAGGATGTCGGCGAACGGCTCGAGTGCTGCCGGGCGCGACGTCACTGCAGTGAGCTGCGCGAGCGGGAGGCGCACGCGAAGCTTGTTGGCCTTGCGCAGCGCGAGCACCTGCGAGGTGATCTGCCGCACCTCGTCCATCGCGGCGACGAGCTCGTCGTCGACGGGGAACTCGCTCGCGTCGGGCCAGTCGGTGAGGTGCACGGAGCGGCCACCGGTGAGCCCACGCCACACTTCCTCGGTCACGAGCGGTGCGAGGGGGGCGGCGACGCGAGTGAGCGTCTCGAGCACGGTGAACAGCGTGTCAAAGGCCTGCTTGTTGCTCGCCTTGCCATTTTCGCCTGTCGTGCCCTCCCAGAAGCGGTCGCGCGACCGACGCACGTACCAGTTGGTGAGTACCTCGGCGAAGTTGCGGAGCGCCTCTGATGCAGAGGTGGTATCGAGCCCCTCGAGGTGATCCCCAACCTCGCGAACGAGCGTGCCAGTCTTTGCGAGAATGTAGCGGTCGAGCGGGTCGGTCGAGTCGACGCGGCGTTCGGCCTCGACCCCATCGGCGTTCGCGTACAGGCTGAAGAAGTACCAGCTGTTCCAGAGCGGCAGCAGGAACTGGCGCACACCCTCGCGGATGCCTTCCTCGGTGACGATGAGGTTGCCGCCGCGCACAACGGGCGACGCCATCAGGAACCAGCGCATTGCATCGGAGCCATCACGGTCGAAGACCTCGTTGACGTCGGGATAGTTCTGCAGGCTCTTCGACATCTTGTTGCCGTCGGAGCCGAGCACAATGCCGTGGCTGATCACACTCTTGAACGCTGGGCGATCGAAGAGCGCGGTCGCGAGCACGTGCTGCACGTAGAACCAGCCGCGGGTCTGACCGATGTACTCGACGATGAAGTCGGCTGGCTGGCTCTGCTCGAACCACTCGACGTTCTCGAACGGATAATGTGCCTGCGCGAACGGCATCGAGCCCGAGTCGAACCAGACGTCGAGCACGTCTTCGATGCGGCGCATCGTCGACTTGCCGCTCGGGTCGTCGGGGTTCGGGCGCGTGAGTGAGTCGATGTAGGGGCGGTGCAGGTCGATCTCGCCAGCCTCGTTGCGAGGCAGCTCGCCGAAGTCGGCTTCGAGCTCCGCGACAGAACCGTAGACGTCCTCGCGGGGGAACTCGGGGTTGTCGCTCTGCCAGACGGGGATAGGGCTGCCCCAGTAGCGGTTGCGGCTGATCGACCAGTCGCGCGCGCCCTCGAGCCACTTGCCGAACTGGCCGTGCTTGACGTTCGCGGGCACCCAGTCGATCTGCTCGTTGATCTCGAGCATGCGGTCTTTGAACTCGGTGACGCGCACGAACCAGCTCGAGACGGCCCGGTAGATCAGCGGGTTGCGGCAGCGCCAGCAGTGCGGGTACGAGTGCAGGTAGCTCTGTTCGCGCAGCAGTCGATCCGATGCCTTGATCATGCGGATGAGGGGCCGGTTCGCGTCCATCCAGAGCTCGCCTGCGACGTCGGTGACGGCGCCGATGAACTTGCCGCCCTCGTCGAGGCTGATGATGGTCGGCATGCCGGCTGCGGTTGTGAGGCGGTGGTCGTCTTCGCCGTACGCGGGCGACTGGTGCACGATACCGGTTCCGTCGGTCGTCGTGACGTAGCCGTCGACGAGCACCTGCCAGTAGTTTTCGGTGCCCCACACCTCGGTGTCGACGAAGTAGTCGAACAGGGGCGCGTAGCGCACACCGAGCAGCTCGGCACCGAGCACGGTCGAGGTGACCGCCTCGCGGAGCGCGTCGGCCGACTCGTATCCGAGGTCGGATGCGTAGTTGCCTGCGAGGTCGGCGGCGGCGAGGTAGCTCGCCTCCCCCGCTGCACCGCCGTCAGCGGCGCCTGCAGGGCCGGCCGGCACGACAACGTAGGAGATGTCGGGGCCAACCGCGAGCGCGGCGTTCGTCGGCAGGGTCCACGGCGTAGTTGTCCAGGCGAGCGCCCTGACACCCGCGAGCCCGAGTTCCTCGGCGCGCTCGCCGGAGAACGGGAACGTCACGGTCACCGATGGATCCTGACGCTCCTTGTAGACGTCGTCGTCCATGCGCAGCTCGTGGTTCGACAGGGGCGTCTCGTCGCGCCAGCAGTAGGGCAGGATCCGCTGCCCCTCGTAGGCGAGCCCCTTGTCGTAGAGCTGCTTGAACGCCCAGATGACGCTCTCCATAAAGGAGACGTTGAGCGTCTTGTAGTCGTTCTCGAAGTCGACCCAGCGCGCCTGGCGCGTGACGTACTCTTCCCACTCCTCGGTGTACTCGAGCACGGACTCGCGGGCCTTTGCGTTGAACGCCGCAACGCCCATGGCCTCGATCTCCGACTTCTCGGTGATGCCGAGCTGCTTCATCGCTTCGAGCTCGGCGGGCAAGCCGTGGGTGTCCCAGCCGAAGCGCCGCTCCACCTTCTTGCCGCGCATCGTCTGGAAGCGGGGGAAGACGTCCTTCGCGTAGCCGGTGAGCAGGTGGCCGTAGTGCGGGAGGCCATTCGCGAACGGCGGGCCGTCGTTAAACACCCACTCGTCGCAGCCCTCGCGCTGCGCGATCGAGGTGCGGAACGTATCGTCCGCGTCCCAGAACGACAGCACGCGCTGTTCGACCTCGGGGAGCCGCGGAGACGGGTTCACACCAAGCGCTGAGCCGGGGGCTGTCGCCTCGCCGGCCTGTTGCTGGTTCCCAGTTGACTGCTTCGGATAGCTCATGGGTGTCGGTACCTTCTCATCACGCGAATCTCACGCTGGGGCGAGTGTGTGAATTGATCCACATCCCGCGGTACCACCCGGCTTGCGCTCCCCGAAAGCAACGCCACTTCATTCAGCTATAACGGGCCACCCGTTCGGTTCTACTGAGCTTTCCTCGCGGTCGGCCGTTCTTCCGAAGACTCCCCGGTGATAGCCGGATCACTGCCAATTCCCTCATTCTAGCCGAGTTCGGGCTCCCCCGCGACGCGGGTCGCCGGCAAAGCGGCGAAAACATTATGGAGGTGATTTGCACGCCATTGGGTAACGAATCGGTAACAACCGTAAATTGCGCTAATCCCTGATGGTGGCAGTATTCGAGCGCTTTCCTGTGAATTGCATGTGAGCACGCGATGCCGGATCGGGGATACCGTCGAACGAGGGGTTCTCGGGACAACGACGCCTTTACCGAGGCTTAACTTAAGAACGCCTAAAACCAGCGGAAACCCCGCACAGGAGGAACATGCTTGACCAAACCGTCGATCCACGGACCGACACGGAGGCCGATGAAGTCGCGATTTCAGTCGACCACGCCTATAAAGTTTTCGGCCGCCGCCCGAAGGAGGCCGCGAAGCGGCTTCGTGCTGGCGCCAGTCGCGAAGACGTGAAAGCCTTCGGCACTGCGGCAGTCATCGATGCAAGCTTTGACGTGCGAGTTGGAGAAATATTCGTCGTCATGGGGCTCTCCGGCTCCGGTAAGTCGACCCTCATCCGGCTGCTCAACGGCCTCGGTGACACAACTGAGGGATCCATCAAGGTGTTCGGGGACGAGATCGTTGGCATGTCGCCGACAGACCTTCGCGACGTCCGCCGTGAGCGGATGGCCATGGTCTTTCAGCACTTCGCGCTGTTCCCGCACCGCACCGTCCTCGACAACGCTGCGTACGGTCTCGAAATCAAGGGTGTCCCGCTCGAGGAACGCCGTGAACGGGCGCAGTCCTGGCTGAAGCGGGTTGGGCTCGAGGGCTGGGGCGATTCGCTCCCGTCTGAGCTCTCTGGTGGAATGCAGCAGCGCGTCGGCCTCGCCAGGGCGTTCGCCGCCGACACCCAGATCCTGCTCATGGACGAGGCCTTCTCGGCACTCGACCCACTCATTCGCAGGGAGATGCAGGAGCTGCTCGTCGAGCTGCAACAGGAGCTCGGGAAGACCATCGTCTTCATTACCCACGACCTAAACGAGGCGATGTTTCTCGGCGATCGCATTGCCGTGATGCGGGACGGCCGCATCATGCAGCTTGGCACGCCCAACGACATCCTGACCGACCCTGCGAACGACTACGTCGCGCAGTTCGTGCAGGATGTGGACCGCGCAAGGGTGCTGACGGCCGGCGACGTCATGGAGCCGCCGCGCGCAGTCGTTCCCGCATCGGCCGGACCACGTGCCGCGCTCCGCACCATGCGCGACCTGCAGACGTCTGCGTGCTTCGTCGTCTCAAGCGGGCGCACACTCGTCGGGGTTGTCCGCGACAAGGACATGCTCCGGCTCGTCCGCGAGGGCAGCTCGAACATCAACGACGCGCTGAAGCCGACCCCGTCGATTGTGTCGCCTGACCAGTACATCGCCGAGCTTTTCGAGCTCTCTGTTGAGAGCCCGCTGCCCGTTGCCGTTGTCGACGAGCAGGATCGCCTTATCGGCGTCGTGCCGCGCGTGACGCTGCTCGCATCGCTCGCGAACCTCCCCACTATGACCACGGAGATCCCCATTATCGAACCCACCCCCGACGTGCCCTCAGCGCTGATCACCGCGACACTGGACGCCACGACCGATGGGAACGCCGCGCCTGACGAAGGCCTGGCCAAGAGCGAGGGGAGCCAGGTATGAACTTCCGCATCCCCCTCGGCAAGTGGGTCTCAGACGGCCTCGACTGGTTCAACAACACCTTCGACTGGTTGCTGCAGGTCGTAACGACCGTCATCAAGTTCCTCGTTGAGGGCCTCTCTGACGCGCTTATCGCAACGCCATACCCCGTGTTGATCCTCATTCTCGCGCTCATCGGCTGGTTGCTGCGCTCGTGGCAGCTCGCCATCGGCACAGTCGTGACCTTGCTGCTCATCGTCGCAATGAACCAATGGGAAGACGCGATGCTGACGTTGTCGCTGACGCTCATTGCGGCTCTGGTTGCGGTAGTCATTGCAGTGCCAGTCGGGATCCTGGCTGCTCGCAACGATACGTTTAGTTCGGCGATTCGGCCGGTGCTCGACTTCATGCAGACCATGCCTGCCATGGTGTACCTCATTCCTGCGGTCGTGTTCTTCGGCATCGGATTCGTCCCCGGCGTATTCGCCACCGTGCTGTTCGCGCTACCTCCGGGCGTCCGGTTCACCGAGCTCGGCATCCGCGGAGTCGACTCGGAGGTTGTCGAGGCGGGACACGCCTTCGGCTCTACGCCGGGCAAGATCCTGCGCGGCATCCAGCTGCCGCTCGCAATGCCGACAATCCTCGCTGGCATTAACCAGGTCATCATGCTTGCGCTCTCGATGGCCGTCGTCGCAGGTATGGCCGGTGCAGACGGTCTCGGCAAGCAGGTCGTTTCGGCGATCTCGACAATGAACATTGGGCAGGGCGTCGAAGCGGGCCTCTCGGTTGTCTTCCTCGCAGTCTTCCTTGACCGCGTCACGGCTGCGCTCGGTGAGCCGAAGGCATTCAAGCACTCAGCCCTCAGCGCGCTCCGCCGGCGCCGCGCACGCACGCAGCAGATTGCTGCCGCGACTGCGTCAGCGTAGTTCGCTCCACAAACTCATTTGGCCAACCCCAACCCGCACCCCAGGTGCGGACGAAAGGAACACATGAACAAGCGACACCTCACAGGAGTCATCGGCCTTGCGGCCGCAGCCAGCCTCGTACTTGCGGGCTGCTCCACCGGCGGCGGAGATACCGACGCCGGCAACACGGACACGGGTGAAGCCAGCGGCACCATCACGCTCGGCTTCCTCCCCGCTTGGACTGACGGCCTGAGCACCGCTTACCTGCTCGAGGATCAGCTGGGCAAGCTCGGCTACGACGTGAAAATGACTGAGCTCACCGAAGCCGGCGTGCTCTACGCCGGTCTCGCCGGAGGTGACTTCGATATGTACCCGTCAGCGTGGCCAGAGGTCACGCACGCTGAGTACATGAAGAAGTACGACGACAAGATCGAAGATCTTGGCGGCTACTACGACGGCGCAGTGCTGACAATCGCGGTGCCCGACTACATGACCGACGTGAACTCTATTGAGGATCTCAAGGGCCAGGCAGACCGCTTTGGCGGCGAGATCATCGGCATCGAGCCTGGTGCGGGCCTCACCGCACAGACGCAGGACACAATGATGCCCGAGTACGGCCTCGACAGCGAGTACAAGCTCGTGACCTCGTCGACTGCAGCGATGCTCGCAACGCTCCAGGAAAAGATCGACAAGGAAGAGGACGTCGTCGTCACGCTGTGGCGTCCGTTCTGGGCAAATGACGCGTACCCCGTGAAGGATCTTGAGGATCCGAAGGGTGCGATGGGCGAGCCCGAGACGCTCCACTTCCTCGGTGCTGACGGCTTCTCGGAAGAGTTCCCCGAGGCGGCCGAGTACATTTCGAAGATCAAGCTCGACGATGCGGCATACGCTGCGCTCGAGGGCCTGATCACCGGCGACGAGTACGAGGGCGATCCCGAGGG
>JAGNOB010000065.1 GCA_017990305.1 Leucobacter sp. | reverse complement strand
CACCGAAGGATTCGCCATCTGCATACCCGCTGTAGCGCAGGCCGGTAATATCGATGCGGCCATCGCCGTTGCTCGTCCAGATACCCGTCTTCTGGTCGTAGCCGGGTACCGTCACAGCAGGCTTGAGCGCATTGTCAAGAGCCGCGCCACCATTGAGAGCGGCCTTTGCGTCCGCTTCGCTAGCGAAAACCATGAACTCAGCGCCCTTGAGCGGGGTCGTCTTGCCCTCGGAGCCAGCCTCGCTTGTCTTGAGGATCGCGAACTCGCCGTACTTCACGTCGGTTCCGGGGATCTCCTTGGGCTCAGTCTGCGTCTTCGACGAGGTGAACCGTGCCGAGTTCTCGATCACGCCTGTCTGCTTGACGACAGTCTTCAGCGTCAGCTGAACGTCTTCAGGAGCGACAGCAGCAAGAGTCTTGAGGCCCGCAGCTTCGAAATCGATCGTTACGACGCTCTTGCCACCTTCCGAGACGACCGAAACCTTGTAGTCGGTACCCTTCACCAGGTTCTTCGGTGCGGTAACTTCAACGCCAGAGCCGTCAACGGCCGTCGTGAGGAAGTTCTCGTCCAGCTCATCAACGATCTGCAACATGTCAGCAGGGACAGATGTGCCAGTGGCGGGGTCGCGGGGGCTGGGGTTGTCCACGGTAATGGTCCAGGTGACGGTTTCGCCGACCTTGAGCTGATCTGCGTTCTCTACGGTCTTCTCGCCCTTGACCGTGTGGTTCTTGGGGTACACGTAGATCGTGTCCAGCCAGTTGTTCAGTTCTGTCGGGTGCGTCAGCGGCACAGCGACCAGGAAGTCGCCTGCGGCAACCACGCCGGCGGGCGTGTTGGTCTCGCGGACGAGCCAGAGACCTGCTTCGAGGTTCTCGCCGTCCTTCTTGCCATCGACAGCGTCGCTCTGCCAGTGAATCTCGCCAGCGTCGTCCGTGACACCGGTGCGGGCCGAGCTCTTGCCCTCGACCGACTTCTTGGCCGCAGCGAGCGAGATTCCTGCAATCTCCTTCTGGCCTTCGTTCGTGAGCGGGTTTTTCGTGAGCGGCACCTGGTATGCCTCAAACGTCACGTCAGAGATCGCGCCATCGGGCAGACCGGTCTGCGGCAGACCATTCGCCGACTCGCGGTTCTCCTTCGGCTGCTCAAGCTTGGTGATAACCAGGCCAGAGCTCGTGGGCATGGTGTCGACGGTCGCTGCCTGTGCGGCTGCGGCGCCACCGAATGCGAGCGCGACAGTCGTCACGAGCGCACCGGCACTCGCGAGGAGGCCTCGCTTCTTGATGTTCAACATGGTTTCCCCTTCTTGAAAACGATGATGTGAAGTTCTTCGATGATGTGAAGTTTGGTGGGGCGCGCTGCCCCGGAGTAAAGGTCTATGCGCCGTGGCGGGGGGCCACTGGTCGGCGCACGCGCCACCAGATGATTCCCGCCGAAGCCAGAAGCAGTACGACTGCCCCACTGCCCCAGAGCATCCAGGGCCCCACTCCGCCGGTGAGGGGAAGTGGTGTTGGCGCCGGATCCTTGACGAGCATGAGGTAGCCGGTCGGGTTCACGCAGGCGGTCGGACGCTCTGCGACGGTGCCACCTGGCAGGAACTCGCCTTCCTCTTGCTGGCCAGGGTTGCAGCGGTCGAGGTAGCCACCAGAGCCGTTTCCGACGTCGAGCTGACCGCGCCCCTGCATCGATGACTCACCGATGACCGGCCCATCCGCCTCAGGCCAGATCTTGAACGGGACTGGCTGCGCGAGACGCTGAACTCCGGGCACAGGGCGCGGACTCTTGGTCGTCGCGTCCACGGCTGCCTGCGCGTTGGGAGCCTTCGTCTCCATGAGCCAGTAGTCGCCGGCTTCGAGGTTCTCTGAGCGCCAGCGGCCCTTCTGCGCACCCGAACTGATCGGGTAGATCGTGCCACACACTGGTAGCTGATCCTCTAGGGCAGGGTGCTCGTTGTTCCACCGAATAATGTTCTGCTGGATCTCCGCCCCGTCCGCACCGAAAGCAAACCGGGTCGTGTCAGTCGCGTTCGCGGCAGACACCCACTTGCCGGTCCAAGGCTTGGTTGCGCTGTACGGGTCGTAGTCCGTGCGGCAGAGCTTCACCGACGGGTAGGAGGTCGCCTTGCCGGTCTTCGCATCGGTGTCGCGGATCTCGAACTCGTGTCCGACCATGTTCCAGAGACCGGTAGGGTCAGGATCCCAGCTGGCGTCATCAGCGAGATCCTGTACGCCTGCGCCGCCCGCATCCTTACGGATTGTGAAGTAGTTCTGACTCACCTCATGCTGCGTGCGGCAGGTGCTCGGGAACTTGGTGTCGATCGGCTGTGCCGAGTTTGGAGCCGCAGACGTGTCTGGGACTGTGGTCCCCGTGGCACACTCATTCGGCGCAAAACCGCCGTTGGAACCTGGCTGCTTTGCAGCCATGCCCGTTGCGTAGTTCGCAAAGACCCAGCCAGACGCGGGAGCCTTGCCCTGGCCTACCCAAATGCTCGGGTTAGGGATTCCCGCCGGGCTCTCTGCGGCAACAACCGCGAACCACATTTCGGCGCGTTCCGCTTCCTTCGGCATGTTGATTGGTGCCCCCGAGGTTACGATCCAGCGCATGTCCTCTGGCGCTCCCGGAGCAGCGAAATTGCGCAGCTCGGGCGCCGCCACGTCCTGCACAGAACGCAGCTGCCCCGGGTTCTCCGTATTCGGTTTGCCGTCGAGCCCGATAGTCCGATTGTCCTCATTAAAGAGGTAAACGCCCTTGCCATTGGCGCCGCCGGGAACCATAGCGCCCGGAGCCCAACCTGCGCTCTTGAATACATGGGTAAGGTCATCCTGCAACACCAGCCCGTTCAGAACTGTGCCCGCATTCGCCTTCTTAGCGGTCACCTTGTAATGCACGTTTCCGCCCTTGTGCAGTCGTGCCCCGTCGGCTGGCAGCGAGTCCTTCGTCACAGTCCATGCGTTGATGGGATGCTCAGTGCAGAAACCCGGCTTGCACTCGGCAGGTGGTGTGTCGGCGGTGCCTCGAGCTAGCTTGTTGCGGAGGAAATAGCCCTGCGGCGACGTCGTCGAGTTCGAAGAAGCTTGGCGCGCGTCAGAGTCAGTATCGTTCGGAAGAACACGCACGGAGAAGCTCAGTGACGCTGTGGAATTCTTGGCGGCTTTACCCTCCACACGGAGAATCTTTTTGTCGGCGTTCCAGTGTTTCGCAGCGTCATAGACGATGCCACCCGTGGTCTGAACAACCGGGACTTTCGACTCGTTGCCTTTACTGTCGACAAACACAGCATCATCCAGCACGTCTGAGAGGTAGTCGCTGTAAAGAATGTCCGTCGCCGTCGGACCGGTGAGGTTGTCAAAACTCAGCGTGTAACGAACAATGCCGCCTCTGGCGTCATCCCGGTCAACGGCGGTACCAGAAGCCGGAACGGCCGTCTTTTTGGCCTGCGCGACCGTGTTTGTGAACGTGCAGAGAACTTCCTTGCCCTGCGTAGTCGTAGGAATCAGGATGGGTGTGTCGTTGCTCCTACCGGTGCCCTCAGCAATGACAGTGTCGCCGACGGCGCACTGCCAACGCGATGCGTAGTTACCAGGGCCCGTATTGCCGATCACACTTTCTGTGATCGAGATGGAGCCGCCTGCCGCGACCGGAATTGGACCAAGTACCTGCTCCTGGACACCCACGTCGGAGCCGGCAGTGTTGATGGTGCCGAGCGTTGTCTCGCGGTTCCCCTGTGCGACATCTACGCTCTTGAGTTCAAGTTTGAACTGGTCGGTTGGTGCGACACGGCCGTCCGGCAAGTTTTTCTGTAGCTTCACGGTGGGCGGATAGCCACAGGAAGCGAGGTCAGTCGTGGAGAGGCTGACACCCGTGAGCCTCAGACTCTTTGGCGTCGCATTCGTTGCGAGGGGAAGCGGCATGTAACCGATCGAGTTTGTGGTCGTCCAGTTGGAGCTCCACGAGCCGCCAAGGAACAATTTCCCAGAAGCGTCGTACGCAACGCCGTTCACGCCGTTGAACGGGCTGTTGTTCGTGTTCTCGTTTGCCGCGACCCTGATCCGGTTAACCCCCGTGCCTTTGATCAGGTCCCCGGGATTGACACGGAACACATCCAAAGCGTTTCCGGTACTCTTGCCGCGCACAATGTACAAGTTGCCGAGCGTGTCAAAGGCCATATCGCCGTTTCCGTCAGCTGAGCTCCACCCGCGCGACGAAAGGTCAGCCTGTCCTCGCTGCTCCATAGCGGTGCCGGCGTCGTTCATCGCCCAAAGCTGGAAGTTACGCGAGGAGTTGAAGCCGCCTACCCAGTACCTGCCGTCGGAGTCGACGGCACCGGCTACCAGGCTCGAGACGTTCGCGTCCGATGCCGAGAACTCCCGCTTGGTCGCGACGCCCCAGGTCTGCGAGGACGTGTCAAAGCGGTAGACGGTGTTGGATCTCGAGCTGGTGCGCTCATATGCGTAGACGGCACGACCTTCGTCGCCGATGCCGAGGCCGTTAAAGGACGACACGTTCTGGGCGCGAGTTCCAACATTTCTGACGTTGCCGACATCGCCCGAGACTGAAATATGCTGCAATGCACCGTTGCTAGAAACCGAATACACGTTGCCCGCGACGCAGCTCAGTGCGTTCTGGGCAGCAAGCGCGCGCGGCGCCGACTGCGGCCGTGGCGCCGAAGGCGCCTCGGGCTTGGGTGAGGGCTTCGGCTGTTCCGTCTCAGCTTCGGGCTGCTCTGCTTCTGGCGCGGTCTCCTCAAGACCGGTTTCCGGCGCTGCGGTCTCGCCCGGTTCCTCGGTGAGCTGAGCGTCCTCGGTGACGGAGGATTCAGGCATCGCCTGATCCAGCGTGGCCGCCTGTGCCGAAGCAACGGCAGTATCACCCAATGGCATGACGATTCCGACGAGCGCGCTCAATATGAGCGCGCTCGTCACAATCCCCCTATTTCTAGGCTTCCCCAACCTGTCCCCCAAATTACTTTGCGCGCACGCGTGTGCGACGCGACCAACTGGTCTTCCCCAAGACCGTCGTTGGTGTGAGATACATACCGCGAGAAGTGCTTCTCAGCGGAAATGCTCTGTTCGGCGCACATCGGACAACTGAATTCATAGAAAACAAACAGTTCCGTGTCGCCGACGTTCAGCATAGGCTGGGGTGAGGGTGTGTATGTTGAAAAGAAAGCGAACTTCCCCCTGATCTTCCCCTTGATAGCGGTAACGTTCGCGAGCCATACCCCTGCACTGCCCCCTTTGCGACAAGAAAGGCGCTCATGCTGCGTTTGAACAGCTTCTCTGGCCCACCAGAGCATGCTCAGCGCACAGTCGCCGACGGCGGACGCGTCGCCCTTCCGAGCCGGTGCCGTCTACTTCAGCGCCTTACGGAGGAAACCGCACGGTCGGCGGGTATGCAGCGGTTGACGCTCGTTCTCGCCCCAACGGGCTTCGGCAAGACCGCGACTATTACGGACTGGCTGGGAGGCGATGAGGACGGCTTGTTCCCTGTCCGCTGGGTGCACTGCTCCGACGCTGGCCCGCGTGCGCTGTGGGCTGACATTGCTGCGGCAATCGCGCCGCACTCAGCCACACCCCTTGAGGGAGGGGCAGCATCCCCTGCGTCCGTCACCCAGCTCGCACGCGGGCTGCACACCTCTCTCACGCTCGTTGTCGATGATTTCCACCTCGCGACCGAGGCGACAACGGACATGGAGCTTGCCGAACTGTCGGCCGAGTCACCAAAGCTCACCCTCATCGTGATCGGTCGCAGCGTCACCCTGCTCGATGGCCCCCTGGTGAGTGCAACCACGCGTGTTCGACTGATTGGGGCAGCCGACCTCAGCCTCACACCAGACGAGACCGCCGAGTTGATCGAATCGCTTCAGGTGCCCCCGAGCCACAGCCTCGCTACGGCGATGGCCCGGTCGGAGGGTTGGCCGCTCGCGATTCGTGCAGCACTGAATCTTGGCGCTGATGGGCTCTACGTCGAGACCGAGGATGGACGGATGTGGGCCGGAGGCGCTGCGACCCAGCGCTTCGATCCGCTCTCGAACCTCAACGCGTTCGCCATGGCCTCCCTGGAGATCATGGAGGCCGATGCGCGCACCGTGATCCTTGCAGCATCCCAAATCCATGCCATCAGCGTGAACCTGATTCGTAGCATCCTGGGCGACGACGATGCGGCAGCAGCAGCCGCGATCCGATATCTCACCGAGCACGGATTTCTTGTCGAGGTGCCAAGCCCCGGCGCGAGCGAGTATCGCTGCCACCAGTCTGTTCGCACCGCATTTGCGGAGTACGCCGTCAACACAATCGACGTCGAGCACCGCAAACGGCTCTACGACGGGCGCGCACGCGAAGTCGCCGGCACTGCACCGTACACGGCCTTCCGTCTCTTTTGCGCGGCGGAAGAATACGATGAGGCCGCGATTACCTTTGCGCAGAACTTCACCCTCATCACCGACGAGGGCGAGCCATGCCTCCGGACGCTGCGCGCGCTCCCGGAAGAGGTGCTGCTACAGCACCCCACGTTCACCGCAGCCCTGTTGTTTTTTGAGTTTCCGCTCGTCGGTGTCGCGCCTGCCCGCCTGCGGTACCTGCTGCGCATTTGGCAGCGCGGTCTCGAACACCACCTGCCACAGGGCATCGCGACGCCGCAGGGGCCGACGCACCTCCACCTCGTCTGCGAGGCGATGGTACTGAAACGGGTGCTCGGAGACCTCGAAGAGGCGAAGACCCTCATGCTGCATCTTGAAGGACGCCTCGCCCCTGACGGCGCCCCAGCGCTATCGGCATCCGGGGACTCCGGGGAAGCAGCGCCTGCGGTGCTGCCTGGCAACGGCTCCCTCTCGGTGTTCTACCGCGAGATCGCTGGTACCGCGATCGCAGTCGGAGACTTCGGGCGTGCCCGGCGCAGCCTGAAACGGCTTCGCCGCCTCTCGGAGTTCAAGATCTCCACTCCGTGGCACGGGTTTCCGCACGCCTCAATACGCACGGTGACCGACCCTGCATCAGGGCGGAACTGGATGCTCGCTGCCCTCTCCGAGCTGGCGTTCGCCGATATGATCGACGGCCACGTTCGCCGAGCTGGCGAGCTGCTCCACGAGTACGACGAGCTTGCGCGATCAACAGGCGCAGCGGCACCTGGCATCTCCTGGGTTGGCGCAGAGGTCGCACGTGCGCACGTTGCTGAAGAGAACCGAGACCCCGCCCTCCTGCAGCAGGCAGTCGATCGGCTGTCACCTATCAGCGACCGCCTCGAACCTTGGACCATGCTTCTCATCGCTGAGGCAGCGATGATGCGGCAGTCCAGGGGAACCGCACTCGCGCTCGCTCATTTCGTGTCGGGTCTCGAGGACGGGCGGCGCCATACCCCCATCCCAGCGGCCTGGAGCAAATACGTCGTCACGTTCGAAGCGATGCTCAACAGTTCCATCGGCAACCTTGCCAGGGCAGAGAGCCTCCTCGCCGGCACTGACGAGGACGAGCCGACCTTTCGGCTCGAACAGGCGCGACTCGCGCTGTTCTCTGGAAACGACGTCGAGGCGCTCCTCCTCGCGCAGTCTGTCGGGGACCCCGGCGCCACAAAACGCCAGCGTGTAGATCGTCGGCTACTCACCGCGGTCGCGGAGTGGGGCTGCGACCGCAAGGCCGACGCCGTGACATGTCTCGGTACGGCTGCTGCGCTGATCGACAAGTACTTCCTCCCTGCGATGCTCGTGAGCGTCCCGTTCGAACAGCTGCGCGACGTCGCCGTCGCCGCCCGAGATCAGGGGGTCTGCGACATAGTCGATGCG
>JAGNOB010000064.1 GCA_017990305.1 Leucobacter sp. | reverse complement strand
GGCCCTTCTGAATTTCTGTCACGATAAGCTCCTTCGCTTGTGCTGCGGGCGGAGAGCGCGGTTAGCGCTCTACCTCGAAATTGAACACGCTCGTATCGAAGTGGTTGTACCCCTCGTAGTCAATCAGTTCGTAGAGGTCAGCGCGATGCTGCATCTCATCGAGCTTCGATGTGAGGGAGCCCTCCGCGATGATGGTGTCGAGCGCGCGGCCCGTCGCCCCCATCGAGATGCGGAGCATCGACACCGGCCAGATGACGATGTTCATGCCGACGTCTGCGAGCTGCTGCGTGGTGAACAACTCGCTCTTGCCGAACTCCGTCATGTTCGCGAGGAGCGGCACGTCGACCGCGCTGCGGATCGCCTCGAACTCCTCGAGCGTGCGCATCGCCTCGGGGAAGATCGCGTCTGCACCCGCGTCAACGAGCGCCTTCGCGCGATCCTTCGCGAGCTCGAGGCCGTGCGGGCCATCGGCCGTGGCGCGGATATCGGTGCGCGCCATAATGAGGAAGTTCTCGTCGCGCCGGGCGTCGGCCGCCGCGCGGATCCGCTTGGTCGCGGTGGACTCGTCAACCACCGCCTTGCCGTCGAGGTGGCCACAACGCTTCGGGTTGATCTGATCCTCGATGTGCGCGCCGGCGAGGCCAGCGTTCTCGAGCTCCTGGATCGTGCGCGCAACGTTCATCGGCTCGCCGAAACCGGTGTCGGCGTCGATGATCGCCGGCAGGTCAGTCATCCGCGCGATCTGCTCGCCGCGGCCGGCGACCTCGGTGAGCGTGGTGAGGCCGATGTCGGGCAGGCCGAGGTCTGCAGAGAGCACGGCGCCGGAGATGTAGACACCCTCGAAGCCCTTCTGCTCGATCATGCGGGCGGAGAGCGGATTGAACGCGCCGGGGAAGCGCAGCAGCTCCCCCGTCGCGAGCCGCTCGCGGAACAGCCGGCGCTTGTCAGCCGGTGTGACCTTCGAGTACAGCATTAGAAGAGTCCCTTCGGGGCAGATGCGAGGTCGATGACGCCGGCCTTCGCAACGATGTTCAGTTCGCGCACCTCGTCTGCCGAGAGTTCAGGGAGGCGCTGGACGAGGTCGAGGAAGCGCTCGATCTCGGCGGGCTCAAGCACGGGCTCGGCGAGCAGGCGGAACTTCGCGATGTAGTTGTCGCGCGCGAAGGGCCGGGCACCGAGCGGGTGCGCGTCTGCGACGGCGATCTCGTCGACGATCTTCGTGCCGTCTGCGAGCTCGATCTCGACGCGGCCGCCGAAGGCCTTCTCGTCGGGATCCTCAGAGTGGTAGCGACGCGTCCACTCAGCGTCCTCTGCCGTGGTGATCTTGTTCCACAGCTCGACGGTGTCCGCGCGGTTCGCGCGCTCCGGGGTGTACGAGTCGACGTGGTGCCAGCCGCCGTCCTGCAGCGCGACCGCGAAGATGTACGGGATCGAGTGATCGAGTGTTTCACGTGAAGCATTCGGATCGTACTTCTGCGGGTCGTTTGCGCCCGAGCCGATCACGTAGTGCGTGTGGTGGCTCGTGTGCAGCACGACGCTCTTCACGTTCGCGACGTCGAGCAGCTCGGGGTGCTCGCCGTGGAGCTTGCGGGCAAGGTCGATCCAGGCCTGCGCCTGGTACTCAGCCGAGTGCTCCTTGGTGTAGCTGTCAAGGATCGCGCGCTTCGACTCGCCCTTCGCGGGCAGCGGCACGGCGTACTTGGCATCGGGGCCGTCAAGCATCCACGCGATCACGCCGTCTTCGCCTTCGTAGATCGGGCTCGGCGAGGTCTGGCCGCGCATCGCGCGATCCACTGCCTCAACGGCCATCTTGCCTGCGAACGCGGGAGCGTGCGCCTTCCACGTCGAGATCTCGCCCTTGCGCGACTGGCGGGTCGCGGTGGTGGTGTGCAGCCCCTGGCTCACAGCCTGGTAGATGATCTCAGTGTCGAGACCGAGGAGCGTGCCGATACCGGCAGCGGCCGACGGGCCGATGTGCGCGACGTGGTCGATCTTGTGCTTGTGCAGGCAAATCGCACGCACGAGATCCATCTGAATCTCGTAGCCCGTTGCGATCGCACGCACGAGCGCGCGGCCATCCTTGCCGACGTGCTGCGCGACCGCGAGGATCGGCGGGATGTTGTCGCCGGGGTGCGAGTACTCGGCGGCGAGGAAAGTGTCGTGGTAGTCGAGCTCACGCACGGCGACGCCGTTCGTCCAGGCCGCCCACTCGGGGCTCGTGCGCTCGGCGTCGAGGCCGAAGATCGACGCACCCTTGCCACCGGTCGAGACAGGGTGGGTGAGTGCCTGGGCACGTGAGGCGATAATCGGTCCGCGGGTGAGCGAGGCTGCCGCGACCGACGCGTTGTCGATAATGCGGTTGATGATCATGTCGAGCACATCGGCGTCGACCTCGACGGGGTCTGTCGCGACCTCCGCGATCTTCCAGGCGAGCTGGTCCTCGCGCGCGAGCGTCTCTTCGCTCTTGTAAACACGAACATTGTGAATGATGGTCATGGTGTCCCTTCCGACAGTGGATCTGGTGTGAGTGGTTCGGAGCCCGCTGGTGTTGCGGCGAGCGACGTCAGGATCGCGGCGAGCGCGTTGTGCAGGTGCACGTGGGTGGCGTGAGCGGCAAGTTCGCCGTCGCCCGCGGCGATCGCCTCGGCAATGAGCCTGTGTTCCGCGACCGAGGCCCGGAGCCTGGCGCGGTTGTCTCTCGCCAGCCGCCTCGCCCGGGCGAGATGAGTGCGGATCGTTCGCAGCGCGTTCGTGAAGTACGGGTTCGCAACGGCCTCATCGAGCGCTGCATCGAATCTGGCGATGAGCTCGTAGTAGGCGTCTGCTTCGACTTCGCCGTTTTCAGGGTGGGCCGCGGCGAACGCTGCGGCGAGATCCGAGAACACAGCTGGGTCGCGCTTCGCCGCGGCAAGCCGAGCCGAGTTCTCCTCGAGTGCTCGGCGCACCTCGAACAGCGATCGGACATCATCCGCGCTGAATGCCGACACGACGGTGACGCGGGGTGAGAGCTGGTGCGCGAGGCCCGCTGCGGTGAGCCTCCCAATGGCCTCACGGGCCGGGGTGCGGCTCACGCCAAGCCTGGACGCCTGCTCGACCTCGCCGAGAACCGTGCCCGGTGCGAGAATGCCGCGCTGGATCTCGTCGAGCAGCTGTGCGTATGCTCTGTCGCTTGCGCGCATGATCCACCTCCGGTCAGGCCCTACCTTGTCGCCTCACCTCAGCGTATACACTCCGCGGCAAAAAGGCCAGTATTTACCGAGAATTCACCTTTCAGTGCATACATTCCTGGCGGATCGCGTTGTTCGAGCCCCGCTGCCCCGCACCGGCCGACTCTGCCCCCTGGCCGACTCTGCCCCGCACTGGCCGGCGAAAAGACATGTCCTCAGCGAGGTGATCCCTCTTCAACCGTTGAAGAGGCATCACCTCGCTGAGGACATGTGTTTTGAGCAGCTTGAGCAGCTTGAGCAGCTTGAGTGGGCGGGGTTGGGGGCGCAGGGGCCGTTAGAGGCCCTGTTCCTTCAGCCAGGCCGCCGCGATCTTCGCGGCCGGGGCCTCGTCATTCACAGACTGCGCGCCAAGCTGCTGCAGATCTTCGGCGGTGAGCGCCGCAGACACCTTGTTGATGATCGCCGCCGCCTCATCGTCCACGCGCTCGGACACAACCGGCACAACGTGCGAGGCTAGGAAGAGCCCCTTCGGATCCTGCAACACCACGAGATCACCCTCAGCAAACACCGGGTCTGCAGAGTAGAGATCGACGAGCTGCACCTGACCGTCACGCAGCGCCTTCACCGTGAGCGGTCCCCCAGAATCCTCGATAGGTGTGAACGAGACGTCAACGCCGTAGGCCTCCTTCAGCCCTGTGGGCCCGTAGGGCCGCGTCTCAAGCTCCGAGTTGCCGCCGAGCACGAGCCCCGCTACTCCAGCGAGATCGCCGATCTCCGCGAGATCGTGCTGCTTCGCGAACTCGCTCGTGACGACGTACGAATCCTGATCCGAGGCCTCCGCCTGATCGAGCACGCGAAGCCCCTCGGGCAACGCTTCGACGAGAGCCGCGTAGACGTCGTCGCTCGATGTCGCGGTCGTGTCGGCATCGAAGTACTGCAGCAGGTTGCCCGTGTACTCGGGGAACACGTCGATCTTGCCCGCCTCAAGTTCGGGCATGTAGACCTCGCGCTGCCCGATCTGCAGCTGCCGATCGACAGTGAAGCCGCCAGCCTCGAGCGCTTGCGCGTAGAGCTCGGCGACGATCTCGTTCGAGTAGTACGCCTGCGAACCGACAACGATTGTTTCGCTCGTTCCCGCGGTCGATTCACCGCTGCTGTCGAGCGGGTCTGCCGATCCGCAGGCCGTGAGCAGCGTCACCCCCGCGAGCGCCAGCGCGGCGAGCGCCCCGATCCTCCGTGGTGTGCGTGATGGTGTGCGCATCTTCGTCTCCCCGTTAGGTTGTTGCGGTTGTGGTGGAATCGGCGGCCGCGCGAGGCATCAGCCTCGCCGTGACCGCGCGTTGAATCGCGGAAAGTGTGAGTTCGAGCGCGATCGCGATCAGGATCACGAGAATCGCCGCGGCGAGCATCTGCCCGTAGTCGCGTGTCTTCAAACCCGTGAAGAGGTAGCGGCCGAGGCCGATGTCTGCGGTGTAGGCGGCGAGGGTCGCCGTCGCGACGACCTGCAGCACGGCGGCACGCAGGCCGCCGACTATGACGGGCAGCGCGAGGGGCAGCTCAACCTGCCAGATGACCTGCACCGGGCGCATCCCGATCGCACAGGCCGCTGACGAGGTCTGGCTTGGCACGGCCTGCACCCCGGAGTACGCGCCGGCGAGGAGCGAGGGGATCGCGAGCACGACGAGGGCGACGAGCGGGGCGCCAACTCCGATGCCAAGCCAGAGCGCGCAGACCGTCAGCACGCCGAGCGTTGGGAGCGCCCGGGCGGCGCCCACGATCGCGCCGACTGTTCCCGCACCGCGCCGGCTGTGTCCGATGGCAACGCCGGCGGGGATTGCGAGCACCGCAGCAATCGCTACGGCAGCCGCCGTCACCCAGAGGTGCTGGCCGAGCCGAGCGGGAATCCCGCCAGCGCCCGACCAGTTCGCGGCATCCGTGAGCCACCCAAGCGCGTCCGCGAAGAGGTTCATGGGCGCACCCTCCGCCACGGCATGAGGGCGCGGCCGAGCAGCAGCAGCGCCCCGTCGACGAGTAGGGCGAGCGCGATTGTCGCGAGGATCCCCGTGAGCACCTCGGCGAAGATGCCGCGCTGGAAGCCGTCAGTGAGCAGCGTGCCGAGACTCGACACCCCAATGAGCGCGCCGATCGTCACCAGGCTGATCGTCGAGACAGCGACGACCCGAACTCCCGCGAGCAGCACCGGGAGCGCGAGCGGCAGGTCAACCCGCCAGAATGCGGCCAGCGGCGAGTGCCCAATTGCGACGGAGGAGTCTCTGACCGTGCGATCCACGGAGGCGAAGCCGTCGGCTGCGCTCCGCACGAGCAGCGCAACCCCGTAGAGGGTGAGGGTGATGACCATGTTCGCCTGCGAGCGCAGCGGCACACCGACGATCGCCGGCACGATGATGAGCATGGGCAGGGCGGGAATCGCGTAGAGCAGCGTCGCTGTGCTGGTGAGCGCTCCCCCGGCGCGGCCGTAGCGGAACGACAGCCTGCCGATTGGAACGGCGATGAGCACCGAGAGCGCGATCGCTGGCAGGCTCAGCCGCAGGTGTTCCCAGGCGAGCTCGCCCACCTGGGCCCAGTTCTGCGCGAGCCAGTTCACTGCTCGATCACTCCGAGCGGTCTGCCTGCGCGGTCGAACACGACGGTGCTGCCGTCGACCTCGCGGGTGGTGAGACGCCTGGCCTCGCCCGCGCCGTCGGTGACGTCAACCCCGATGAAGTGGCGCACGAAGTCGTCGGCGGGGTTCGCGAGGATGTCAGCGGGGGCGCCGCACTGAGCGATCTCGCCGCCCTCGCGCAGCACGACGACCTCGTCGCCGAGCCTGAACGCCTCGTCGATGTCGTGCGTCACGAACACGATTGTCTTGCCGAGTTCGCGCTGCAGTCTGAGCAGCTCGCCCTGCAGTTCGCGGCGCACGATCGGATCGACCGCACCGAACGGTTCGTCCATGAGCAGTATGTTGGGGTCGGGTGCGAGGGCGCGCGCTACGCCTACGCGCTGCTGCTGCCCGCCCGAGAGTTGGGCCGGATAGCGGCTGCCGAGCGCGGGATCGAGTCCGACCCGCTCGAGCATTTCGAGCGCGAGCGTACGCGCACGCGCCTTCGGCATGCCCCCGAGCACCGCGACGGTCGCGACGTTGTCGAGTACCGTGCGGTGTGGGAGCAGGCCGCCCTGCTGCAACACGTAGCCGATCGAGCGTCGCAGCTGCACGGGGTCGACACCCGCGACATCTGCGTCGTCGATGAGCACGCGGCCACTCGTCGGCTCAACCATGCGGTTGACCATCCGCAGCAGCGTCGTCTTGCCGCTGCCAGAGGAGCCGACGAACACCGTTGTGTGGTGCGAGGGGATCGTGAGCGAGAACTCGCCGACCGCGCGCGTGCCATCGGCGTAGGTCTTCGTGACGGCGTCGAATTGGATCACCTGTCATCACCCCCGTTTCGGGGAGAGCGTGGCCGCGGCCCGCTCCCAGCTGTGCCCAAACTTAGCACCGGCGATCTTCTCGCTTGGTAAAACCTGAAGAAAAGTTACTTCGGTCCCATGCGCAGAGCGCCGTCCATGCGGATCGTCTCGCCGTTCAGGTAGTCGTGCTCCGCGATCATCGCGACGAGCTGTGCGAACTCGTCTGGCCGCGCGAGGCGAGCAGGGAACGGAACCGAAGCGGAGAGCGATGCGTTGACCTCGGGGCCGAGGGCCTCGAGCAGCGGCGTCGCGACGATGCCGGGGGCAACCGTGTTCACGCGGATCCCACTGCGCGCGAGGTCGCGGGCGGCGGTAATTCCCATGCCGACAACGGCACCCTTCGATGCGGCGTATGCGATCTGGCCGATCTGGCCCTCGTACGCGGCGACCGACGCCGTGTTCACGATGAGGCCGCGCTGGCCGGCCTCATCAACGGGCTCCTGCTCGGCCATGATCTCTGCCGCAAGGCGCAGCACATTGAAGGTGCCTGTGACGTTGATGTTCAGCGCGCGCTGGAAGGTCTCGAGGTCGTGCACGCCCTTCGACGAGAGGATGCGCTTCGCGGGTGCGATCCCCGCGCAGTTCACGACGAGGCGGATCGGGGGCTCGCCGTCGGCGAGCTGCAGTGCTGCGGCAACCTCGTCCTCGCTCGTGACGTCGGCGGCGACGTAGCGGATTCCCGCGGCGGGAGTGCCTGCCTTCTCGATCGACGCGGCGAGGTCGAGCCCGACCACGTTCACCCCGCGGCCGGCGAGCAGCGCCGCCGTCGCAGCGCCGAGGCCCGAGGCCGCTCCCGTAACTACTGCCGTTGTTCCTTCAAGCTGCATGGTGATTCCTCGTCTCTCGGCCTCCCGGCCGTCACGGTTGGCTGGCTCCACGATCCATTGGGAAGCCCGCCCGGGTATACGCACGTCACCGCCGATCCTATGGGAATCGGCGGGGCGTTCGCCAAGCTTCCTCGCGTGTCAGCGCCCGTAGCGCCGCAATCGACACGCTTGGCGGCCGCGGCACGGCGACCGCCGACCCCGCAGCCGTCGCTAGTCGAGCCGCAGCGCGGGCTCCTCGAGTACGGAGGCGACATCGGCGACGAAGCGGGAGATCACGTCGCCGTCGACGACGCGGTGGTCGAAGGATCCGCCGACGGTCGTCACCA
>JAGNOB010000461.1 GCA_017990305.1 Leucobacter sp. | reverse complement strand
GTACGAGCCGGTGACAAGTGGCTGCTGACCGGCGCCAACGGCGCAGGCAAGTCCACGCTGCTCCGAACCATTGCCGGGATCGTGCAGGCAGACACGGGCACCATGACAATTGCGCCAAACCTGCGCGTGGGCATCCTCGACCAGGAAAACACCTTCGCCGATCCGCGCGGTGTCGGCGAAGACCGCACCGTTGAGGAGACCTACTTCGACGGTGTTGGACGCCAGCACGCGACCCGTGTTCCGCTCCAACACTTCGGGCTCATCGCTCTGCGTGATGAATCGCTGCCACTCACTGCGCTGAGCACCGGGCAACAGCGCCGACTTGCGCTCGCGATCCTCATCGCGGACCCGCCGGAGATACTGCTGCTCGACGAACCAACGAACCACCTGTCTCTAACCCTGGCGGGCGCCATAGAATCAGCGGTCGCGGCGTTCCCTGGCACAGTGATCGTCGCGTCGCATGATCGCTGGCTTCGGCGCCGCTGGGATGGGCCGCGCCTCGAACTCGAGGCGCTCGCATAGGGCGCGTATGTGCGGTCGGCGCAAACACGCGCCACCCGCACCCCTGCTTGGTGTGGAATCACTGAGCTTTCACGTTTCCGTTGTGCAGACCCGAATACTTCCCACCGCAGCCAAGTTTGGTCTGCTATGGTTGCACAATTCCAGCTTCGGGGGGCCGGAGACAAGCGGTCCGAGCCCTTCGAGAACACAAACTGCCGCTGTTTTGTACTACATGCCTCATTCTCCGCAAGAGCCCACGGCGTTTCCGAGTCGACGTTCCATCAGGGAAGCTCGCCTCCGTGCCGAGTCGCGAGAGTCAGCAGCTCCAACAGCAGACTCCTCCGCAGCCGCTGCGAAGACGGCACCCGTCGAACAACCCGCAGCCACTGCCGTTCCAACACCCACGGAAGCAGCTGCTTCGCCCGCCTCCCCCGCTGCAGAGTCGCAGCAGGAAGCCCCCGGGACGAAGAGCGGCACCGCACAGCAGACTGATCCGCTCAGAGGTCTTCTACTGACACCGCTCCCCGAGTTCAAGGTGAGCACAGGCACGCAAGAAGCACAGCCTGACGCGGCCGAACACTCGACACAGCCCCGGCCAAAGCGCCGCACCGCACGGAGGCTTGCAGCCGCAACATTCTCGGTCGCCTGTGTCGGCACGCTTGCACTGACAACCGCACTGCCCGCGTTCTCGTCAGCATTCGGTGACGCAGCCGCGGTCGCCGCACGGACAGATCAGCAACTGCAGAGCTCGGATGTCGTTGCAGCACAAGATGCGCTTGACGCGATCGGCTCCGTCGAGCTGGGGGTCGATCCTGGCTCGTACAAGCAGATTACGCCTGAGGCTGGGTTGATTGATCCGGCGCTTCTTGAGAACACCGAAATACGTAATGCCTTCGACAGAGAGTTTCCGCTCACCGACGGCTTTGCGTACCGCACCGCACCGGTCGAGCAGTTCCACGACGCGCAAGACATTGCGGCTCCTGGTGGCACCCCAGTCCTCGCGATCGGCTCCGGTGAGGTTATCGAAGCCGGCTACGCAAGCGATGGCTGCGGCTTCAGCGCGAAGCTGCAGCACAAGGTGAACGACGAGACGCTCACGAGCCGCTACTGCCACATGCAGGTTGACTCACACGACCTCAAGGTTGGCGACAAGGTCAAGATTGGCGATCCGATCGGACGTGTTGGCAACACAGGCATGTCGTTCGGCGATCACCTCCACCTTGCGCTTCGCCGCTCGGGCGTGCCCATCGATCCGCTCCCGTACATCCAGGAGCAGATCGAGAAGGCAGCCAAGCGCGCTGCAGCCACCAAGTAGTCGGGCAGGCAGACCCGTGGCGTTTCGAGCGCTCATCACTGGAGCCTCTGCGGGTCTGGGCGCCGAGTTTGCCCGGCAACTCGCGGCCCTCAGGGTTGATCTCGTGCTCGTCGCGCGCGATGCCGCCCGGCTCGAACGACTCGCCCACGTGCTCAGCAGCAGGTACGGGGTCGTCGTCGACGTGCTCACGGCCGACCTCACACAGGAGAGCGACCTCGACACTGTCGCGGAGCGCCTCGCAGACCCCGACCACCCCATCGACATTCTCATCAACAACGCTGGCTTTGGCGTCTACGCCGGCTTCGAGGAGAGCAGCATCACCGACGAACGCAGGATGCACGAACTCCTCTCGTGGGTGCCCGTACGGCTCGCGCACGCGGTCGTGCCTGGGATGCTCGAGCGCCGCTCGGGCTGGATCATGAATGTCGCGAGCGCTGCAGCCTTCATGCCGAGCGGAACATACGGTGCGGCCAAGAGCGCGGCGGTGTCGCTCTCACGCTCGCTCAACGCGCGCTATCGGACTCGTGGAGTGCGGGTCACCGCGCTCTGCCCAGGTCTTCTCGCGACCGAGTTCCATGAGCGCATGGGTGAGGATCACCTCCCCACCCTCCCCCGCATCGCCTGGGCGGACACGGCGAGGGTCGCTCGCGAAGGTCTCCGTGCGCTGCACCGCGGAACCCCCGTACTCGTCTCCGACTGG
>JAGNOB010000460.1 GCA_017990305.1 Leucobacter sp. | reverse complement strand
CGCGGGCACCCTCGCCGCGAGCTTTATCCGCGGTGTCCAGTCACACGGCGTCGCCGCCTCAGCGAAGCATTTCGCCGTGAACAGCCAAGAGACGCGGCGGATGACAATCGACGAGATCGTCGACGAGCGCGCGCTGCACGAGATCTACCTTGAGGGGTTTCGGATCGCGGTCACCGAGGGGAAACCCTGGACGGTGATGAGCTCATACAACCGCGTGAACGGCACCTACGCGAACGAGCATCGCGAGCTACTCAACGAGATCCTTCGCCGGCGCTGGGGGTTCGACGGACTCGTTGTCACCGACTGGGGCGGCAATAACGACAGGGTCGCCGGCCTCATTGCGGGCAACGCGCTCGAGATGCCGGCGGCGGGCGGCGAAACCGACAGGGAGATCGTGCGCGCTGTCGACGGCGCGGCCCTCGACGAGGCCGTGCTCGACGAACGCGTCGCCGAGCTCCTCGAGCTCATCGAACGGACCGCCCCTGCGGGGGGATCGGATGCGCTGCCAGCAGGATCCATCACCACCGAGGCCGCGCCGGCGAGCACGAGCATGCACGACGCGCATCATGACCTCGCGGTGGCAGCAGCCAGGCGGTCGATCGTGCTGCTCGAAAACCGGCTGCGCACCCTGCCGCTCGCTCCGGGCGGCCCGGCCAGCGTCGCGGTGATCGGAGACTTCGCCGGGGCGCCAAGGTACCAGGGCGCCGGCAGCTCACTCGTGAACCCAACGAGGGTCATCAGCCCGCTCGACGCGCTCCGCAACTCGGGGCTGAACGTCGTGGGCTACGAGCCGGGATTCTCGCGCCGCGGCTCCCGCTCGCGCGGCCGGGCCAGGCGCGCGCTCAGGCTCGCGAGCACGGCCGACGTGATCTTGCTCTTCCTCGGCCTCGACGAGGCCGCCGAGGCCGAGGGCATCGACCGTGCGCACATGCGCCTCGCCGACAACCAGCTCGCGCTCGCGGACGAGCTGCTCTCACTCGGGATCCCTGTCGTCGTCGTGCTCGCCGGCGGCGCCCCGGTCGAGCTGCCCTTCGCCGAACAGGCGGCGGCGATCGTGCACGGATATCTCCCCGGGCAGGGCGGCGGCCAGGCGATCGCAGACGTTCTCACCGGACGCACCAACCCCGGCGGCAAGCTGGCCGAGAGTTACCCGCTGCGCTACGCGGACGTGCCCTCGTCCGCGAGCTTCGCGCAGTCGGAGGCGACCGCGGAACACCGCGAGAGTATCTATGTCGGGTACCGCTACTACGACAAGGTCGATCTGCCCGTCCGCTATCCGTTCGGGCACGGGCTCAGCTACACGAGCTTCGACTACTCGAGCCTCGAGGCAACCCCTGAGCATGCGCGCCTCACCATCACAAATACCGGCGACGTCGCAGGCAGCGAGGTCGTGCAGTTGTACGTCGAGGCGCCCGGCCGGGCGGCGAACGCGTTCCGCGCGATACGGGAGCTGAGCGGGTTCTGTCGCGTCGACCTCGCCCCTGGCGAGAGCCAGGAAGTGGTAATCCCCTACGCCGAGCACGCCTTCGACGTGTTCCACGGGGCCGACCGCGACTGGCGCAGGGTGCCTGGCAGCTACACGATCCAGGCCGCGGCGTCATCGCGCGACGTCCGCGCGGCAGCGCCAGTCGAGATCGCTGCCGACAGCAAGACGTCGCGCGAGGGTGGCGCGCACGCCTCGAAGACCCTGTCGCGGCACTACGTGAGCGGCCACGTCGAGCTCGCGAGCGGCGACGACTTCGCCGGACTCCTCGGCAGCCCGCTGCCCACCCCCAGTTGGCCGGTCGGCGTGCGGCTGACTCGGGAGCACTCGATCGCGCAGACTCGCGGCCGCGGCGGCTTCGCGGGGCTGCTGTACTTCGCGATCGATCGGAGTCGCGCCGTGCTCCTCGCACTCGGGCGGCCCCTGCAGGCGAACACGACCCGCTACGCCCTCGAGATGCCCTTCCGCTCGGTTGCCCGCATGAGCAATGGCCTCATGACCGAGCCCATGCTCGACGGGCTGCTGCTCATGGTGAACGGCAAATTCTTCCCCGGGGTGCGCAAATTCTGGTCGGGGTGGCGCAAGCAGCGAACCGCCCGCCGCGCGCATCGAAACCTCACTGAGAGGTGAGAGCATTCGGCGACTTTCGGGCCGAATACCGCGCGCAGGCTTTGGCGACGATGCTACATTTTCCACGAATAAATAGCGATCACGTGTAGGCAAATCACGAATCTCTTTTCGCCTTGCCACGCGCTTTATGGCGCTGATTAGGCTCGGGACAGCATCACCCGTCGGTCACTGGCGATCGGCACGGGAGAAACGGAGACTCTGAGCAATGAGTAGCAATACGCAGCACACCAGCCGCCCTCGCCGATTTCCAGCGCAGCCTATTTTGTCCGCTGTGTTCGGGCTCGCACTTGTCGGCGTTTCAGCATTCGCGCTTGTCGCGAGCTCCACAGTGAACAGTGGTGCAACCCAGTTGCGCGACGGGGCCGAGCTCGCCTCAGCCGGAGCAGACGACCTTCAGGACGGGCTCAC
>JAGNOB010000063.1 GCA_017990305.1 Leucobacter sp. | reverse complement strand
GCGCTATCCTGCTCGGCGACCTACTTCAGTCCTGGGCCGACGAGCTCATGTCGAAGGCCTGCGACGCGGCGCAGAACCGTGAGGCCGCTCGCGCCACCCGCGCCCACTTCAATCGGATGCGCAGCGAGGTTGCCGTCGGCCAGTATCTCGATGTGCTCGAGGAACAGCGCGGCGGCTTCGCGGAACACTCGGAACAGCTCGATCGTTCGACCCGCGTCCTCGTGTACAAGTCGGCTAAGTACAGCGTCGAAGCTCCACTGCTCATCGGTGCGGCCCTCGCGGGCGCGAGCCGCGAGCAGGAGGAGGCGCTCGCGGGTTTCGGCCTGCCCGTCGGCGTCGCCTTCCAGCTCCGCGACGACCTTCTCGGCGTATTTGGCGACGAACACGTCACAGGCAAGCCCAGCGGGGATGACCTCATCGAGGGGAAGCGAACAATCCTCGTGACGCTCGCACGCGAGGCGCTACCCAACACGCAGCGTCGCATTTTCGACGACCTTCTCGGCACGCCCCTCGACAAGGAGCAGGTCATCATGCTGCAGCGCACGATGCGCAGCAGCGGCGCCGAGCAGCAGGTCGAAGAAATGATTAGCCGCAACATTGCCCGCGCCCATCAGGCGCTTGCGGATGCTGCGCTCGACGCCGGGGCGGTCACCCGACTGGCTGCGCTTGCCGAGCGTGCGGCTCAGCGCACCTCGTAACCCGCGGCTCACACGCAAAACGGCGCGGACACTGGTTGCCAGTGTCCGCGCCGTTGTTTGCGCGCGCCGCGAGAAGCGGCGGTGTGCGGGTGAAACGTAGGAGCGCTAGAAGGCGAGGGACTGCGTAGCGCGCCGCACGGCGCTCTTCCGCCCGTCGACGAGCGAGTCGATCGGGCGCTCCCCCAGCTCATCGCTCACATTGAAGAGCCAGTCCATTGCCTCGTCATCGGAGAACCCGGCGTCGATGAGCACGAGCAGTGTTCCACGCAGCGATGGCAGTGGTTGGTCTCCCTGCACGAATTCGGTCGGCACGCGCAGCGAGCCGTCGATACGCACGGCGCCGAGGTGATGATCCTCGATCAGGCGGCGTACCTTGCTGGCTGAGAGCTCCAACCGCTCTGCAACCTCGTTGATGGTGAAATAGGTGCGTTCTTGTCCGCTGTTTTCTGACACACCTTAACTCTGCCAGCGAGATTCCCGAAGCGCAATCCGTGGGCTCACGGCGCGCGGCAGGACTCGCTCATGCAATATTCCGTAGACTTTCCGCGTGACCGCTCCCCCCATCGACCCGCTTATCGGGCAGACGCTCGACGCGCGCTATGTGATTCGTTCGCGAATCGCACGTGGCGGTATGGCAATGGTCTATCTCGCGCACGACCTCAGGCTCGAGCGCAAGGTCGCTGTCAAAGTCATGCACGAGCACCTCGCCGAAGATGAAAACTTCACGCGGCGCTTCGACCGCGAGGCGCGCAGCGCAGCAAGACTGTCACACACGAACCTCGTGAATGTCTTCGATCAGGGGCAAGACCTCGGACGTATTTACCTAGTGATGGAGTATCTTCCGAGCATCACGCTTCGGGAACTCCTGAAGAAGCAGCAGCGGCTGACACTGGATCAGAGTCTTGAGATCAGCGACGCGATCCTCGCCGGCCTCGCCGCAGCGCATAGCGCAGGAATCGTCCACCGCGACCTCAAGCCCGAGAACGTGCTGCTTGTCGACGACGGCCGCATCAAGATTGGCGATTTCGGTCTTGCCCGAGCTGTCAGCGCAAACACGACGACCGGCCAGGCGCTCCTTGGCACGATCGCGTACCTGTCCCCGGAGCTTGTGACCCGGGGCATTGCTGACGAACGCAGCGACCTCTACGCGTTCGGCATCATGCTCTACGAGATGATCACGGGTTCCCAGCCGTTCACCGGCGAGCAGCCCATGCAGATCGCCTATCAACACGCCCACTCAGACGTTCCAGCACCGTCACTTGCGGGAGATTTCTCGACGCCGGCGCTCGACAACTTCGTCGTCTGGTTGACGCAGCGCGACCCCGACCTCCGCCCGGCACACGCAGGCGAGGCGCTCGCGCACATGCGTGAGCTTCGGCAGGACCCGTTCGGCATACCGGAAGCCCTTGCCACTGCGGTGCTCCCCGGCAGAGTCGCCCCAGATGAAACCAGCGTGCTCCCCCTCGATGAACTCGATGATGCGACGACGCACTTGACGCCATCAACGACCCTCCTCGACCGGGCAGCACAAACGTCACTGCAGGCGGCCGGCGCGTCGCCAGGCACGCAGACACCCCCACCAAGCAACGTCGAGGTCACCCGCGAGCAGGGCGCGCGGCGATCCCGCAAGGGCCGCATCACCGCGGCGATCATCACCGTGCTTGCACTCGCCGTCGGGGGCATTGCCTTTTGGTTCGGCCAGGGCCCCGGATCCGCCGTAACGGTGCCAGATGTCGCGGGAAAGACAATGGCTGCCGCGCAGGAAGAGCTTGAACTCCTCGAACTTGTTGTGGCAACCGAGGAGTGTTCAAGCCTCGAGATCGAGGCCGGCCTCGCGTCGGAGGTATCCCCCGAGCCTGGCAGCAGACTCGACCGTGGAAGCGCGGTGACCCTCTGTCAGTCAACCGGCCCTGAGATGCTCGCGGTCCCCACGCTCGTTGGACTCAGCCTGGACGAGGCAGTGTCGCTCATTGAGGAGAGCCGCTTCACGTTCGGCGACGTCACTGATTCGCGATTCTCTGACTCCGCTGCCGATGTCGTGCTGGCCGCGCTCGACGAAAACGACGTCTCGCTCGGCGACACGTTCCCCGAGCGCGCGACAATCAACCTCATCGTCTCGGTTGGATCGCCGCCAGCCGTCAGCGGGATGAGCGTCGAACAGGCAACTCAGGTGCTCGCGGACAGGGATCTCTCGGTCGACGACGGCAGCAACACCGAGGTGATCAGCGACGAGATCGCCAAGGGGCAGGTCGTTGGCGTGAATTGGCTCACCGACCCTGTACGCCCCGGCGACGCCGTTGGTCTCCAGATCTCCTCTGGTCCCGAGCTGTTCGAAATTCCCGACATCTCAGGGCTGGGTCTCCAGGAGGCTCTCGACGCCCTTGAGAGTGCGGGTTTTGCCCCTACGACCCTCGTCCCAGAAGCCCTGCGCGGGCTCGCCCAGGCGACGGGGACCAACCCTGCGGCTGGCGAGCGTGTAGAGGCCGGTACCGAGATCCGCGTCACGTCCCAGCTCTCGCTGTAGCACCGGCGAACCGGGCGGACGCAAAAAGGGGCGAGGCCGTGAACCGGCCCCGCCCCTTTTCCACGCCCGGGCGTTAGCGCGCTACGCCCACGGTGCGCTTGAGTTCCTCCGCAACCTGGAACGCGAGCTCCAGCGACTGCATGTGGTTCAGGCGGGGGTCGCACACCGACTCGTAGCGCTGCTCAAGCGCTTCCTCGTCAATGTTTTCCGAGCCGCCTAGGCACTCCGTGACGTCGTCGCCCGTGAGCTCGACATGGATGCCACCCGGGTAGGTGCCGACCTCGCGGTGTGCCTCGAAGAACCCGAGCAGCTCGTCCATCACGTCGTTGAAGCGGCGGGTCTTGAAGCCGTTCGCTGTGGTAATGCCGTTGCCGTGCATCGGATCGGTGACCCACAGCGGCTGAGCACCCGCGTCACGCACGCCCTCAAGCAGCGCGGGAAGGACGTCGCGGATCTTCTCAGCGCCCATGCGGGTGATGAACGTAATGCGGCCCGGCTCGCGCTCAGGGTCGAGCTTGTCGATGAGGCGCATCGCGTCGTCTGTGGTTGCGGTCGGGCCCAACTTCACACCGATGGGGTTGCGCAGCTTCGAGAGGTAGTCGACGTGCGCGCCGTCGATATCGCGGGTACGCTCGCCGATCCAGAGCATGTGCCCCGAGGTGCCGTACAGCTCCTCCGTACGCGAGTCGATGCGCGCGAGCGGCCGCTCGTAGTCGAGCAGCAGTGCCTCGTGGCTGACGTAGAACTCGGTCTGCGTCAGCGCAGTGTGGTCGACACCGCACGCATCCATGAACCGCAGCGCGCGGTCTATTTCGGTCGCGAGCGCCTCGTACCGCTGGTTCGCGGGGTTCGAGACGAAGCCCTGGTTCCAGGAGTTCACCTGGCGCAGGTCGGCCATCCCCCCTTGTGTGAAAGCACGGATGAGGTTGAGCGTCGACGCCGACACGTGGTAGCCGCGAACGAGGCGGCTCGGGTCGGCGGTGCGTGACTCCTCAGTGAAGTCGTAGCCGTTGACGAGGTCGCCTCGGTACGCGGGCAGCGTGACGCCCTCACGGGTCTCTTCGTTGCTCGAGCGCGGCTTCGCAAACTGGCCGGCCATGCGACCAACCTTGATGACCGGCATCGAGGCGCCGTAGGTGAGCACGACGGCCATCTGCAGGAGCGTCTTCACGCGGTCCCGGATCTTGTCGGCCGTTGCAGCTTCGAACGTCTCAGCGCAGTCGCCGCCCTGGAGCAGAAATGCTTCACCACGTGCCGCGGCCGCAAGCCGCTCACGGAGCTGATCGACCTCGCCAGCAAACACAAGCGGCGGCTGCGTGGAGAGCTCCTGTTTCGCAGACTCAAGCGCGGCTGCGTCGGGCCAACTGGGCTGCTGCTTCGCCTCGAGCGCACGATACGTGTCGAGCTGCTCGAAGGTCTGCTGTGCCGTCAGGGTCTCTACGCTTGCTGCGTTCATGGCCATCCCGTGTGTGTCTCAACGTGCCGTCCTTTGTGACGGCCCCACTCAAGACTACCCAACACCGCTTGCGCCTCGCGTCTTTGGCACGATGCCCGTAGCGAACGGTCACACGGTGTCTGTGCGCTGCCTCACACTCGAGGCGTACACGTCAACATATTCCTGACCGCTGAGCTCCTGAATCGCGAGCGTAATCTCGTCTGTAACGCTGCGTAGCACGAAGCGATCCGCGCTCATTCCCTCGAACCGGCTGAAGTCGAGCGGGGCTCCGATCACCGTGCCGATGCGGCGGATGCGCGGGAACTTCGCGCCGATCGGCATCGCCTTCTCCGTGTCGATCATCACCACGGGGACGACTGGCACTCCTGATTCGAGAACCATTCGGGCGACTCCTGTGCGGCCGCGATACAGCCGGGCGTCGGGGCTGCGCGTTCCCTCGGGGTAGATTCCGAGCACGTCGCCGCGATCCAGCACGCTGAGCGCGGTGTTGAGCGACGCCTCGGATGCCTTGCCGCCTGAGCGGTCAATTGGCAGCTGCCCGACCGCGAGCATGAAGGTCTTTACCAGCCAGCCCTTGAGGCCCTTCCCACTGAAATATTCGCTTTTCGCGAGGAAGTAAACGCGGCGTTCGATCATCACCGGCAGGAAAAATGAGTCGATAACCGATAGGTGGTTCCCAACAAGAATTACGGGGCCAGTTGCCGGAATGTTCTCGGCTCCCTCCACCCACGGCCGGTACACCGCTTTGAGGAATGGCCCGACGATCAGGTGTTTAAAGATCCAGTAGAGCAAAGTGAGCTGGTTCCCTTCGTAGGCCTTCAGAATAGCGGAGCCGCGCATCCACAGGCGCATAGAGATAGGCTGTTAAACATACATGCCTGCGGCCGAACCGCCGCGGAAGCGTCCGACACGAGGTACAAAGGAGTTGCCGTGAAGCTGTCAGAAACACCACTGCTCATTCCCCCGGTTCCCGAAGATAACATTACAGATCTTCTCGAGCAGCGGGTTGCTGCGACGCCCGATCAAGCACTGTTCGCCACGCCATCACAGGGTGGCTGGAGCGACATCAGCGCAGCAGAGTTTCGGCGTCAGGTTATCTCGCTCGCCAAGGGTCTCACCGCTTCAGGTATCGAGCCGGGCGATCGGGTCGCGTTCATGTGCAAGACGAGCTACGAGTGGTCACTCGTCGACTTCGCCATCCTGTACACGGGCGCCGTCATGGTCCCGGTGTACGAAACTTCGTCCGCGCTGCAGATCCATTGGATCCTCGAGGACTCGGGTGCCAAGCACTTCATCATCGAGACCAGCGATCAGCACGCCGAGTTTGCCGAGATCGAAGACCAGCTGACGAACCTCAAGCAGGTGTGGCGCCTCGATGAGGGCGCCATCGCGAAGCTCGGCGAACAGGGTGTCGCTGTTGAGGACGCAGAGATCGAGCGACGCAGGAACATTGCAGTCGGTTCTGACATGGCGACGCTCATCTACACCTCGGGGTCGACAGGGCGCCCGCGCGGTTGCGTGATTACCCACTCGAACTTCGTCGACCTGTCCCGCAATGCGGGCGGGGCGCTCTCGTCGCTCGTACAGGAAGAGGGTGCTTCGACGCTGCTCTTCGTCACACTTGCGCACGTCTTCGCCCGCTTCATCTCCATCCTCTGCGTGCACGGTGGCGTCCGTGTCGGCCATCAGGCGGACACAAGCCAGCTTCTCCCCGCACTGAGCACGTTCCACCCGACATTCCTCCTCGCGGTCCCGCGCGTGTTTGAGAAGGTATACAACTCGGCCGAGCAGAGCACCGCAGCCGAGGGCAAGGGCAAGATCTTCAAGGCCGCCGCCAAGGTTGCAGTGGAGCACTCCGAGGCGCTCGACGCCGGCAAGGTCCCCTTCGGCCTGAGCTTGAAGTTCAAGCTCTTCGACAAGCTTGTCTATTCCAAGCTCCGCGAGAAGCTCGGCGGCCGAGTGACCAATGCTGTGTCGGGCTCCGCGCCACTCAGCCCCTACCTCGGTCACTTCTACCGCAGCCTCGGCATCAAGATCCTCGAGGGCTATGGCCTCACCGAGACCACGGCCCCTGTCACCGTGAACCTGCCAGACAAGTTCAAGATTGGCACCGTCGGCCCGCCCCTTCCCGGCCACATCGTGCGGATCGCCGATGACGGCGAGATCCAGGTCAAGGGCATCGATGTCTTCAAGGAGTACTGGAACAACCCCGAGGCTACCGCCGCCACGTTCACCGACGACGGTTTCTTCCGCACCGGCGATCTCGGTTCGCTGGATTCCGACGGCTACCTTACGATCACCGGCCGCAAGAAGGAGATCATCGTTACTGCGGGCGGCAAGAACGTCGCCCCCGCAGCGCTCGAGGATCCGATCCGGTCGAACACGATCATCAGCCAGGTCGTGGTTGTCGGTGACCAGAAGCCCTTCATCGCGGCTCTCGTGACGCTCGATGCAGAGATGCTCCCCGCGTGGCTCAAGAACCAGGGCGAGGATCCACAGATGAGCATCGCTGAGGCTGCCAAGCACCCGAAGGTGCTCGCGGAGGTGCAGCGTGCGGTAGACGGCGGCAACGCGCTCGTGTCACGCGCCGAATCGATTCGTAAGTTTGTCATTCTGCCGACAGACTTCATCGAGGCGAACGGGCACCTCACGCCTAAGATGAGCATCAAGCGCGACAACATCATGCGCGACTTCTCTGCCGAGATCGCTGAAATCTACGGCGAGAACCCGCAGACTGACTTCGTGCAGACGCAACACTAAGCGCACAGGCGCAGCGCACAGCTGCAGACGCGACAGGCGGCCCCAGAGATTCTTTCTGGGGCCGCCTGTCGCGTCTGCAGCCTATCCGCGGAGGTTAGAACCAGTCTGAGGTGCGGATCTGGCGCATAGCCTCACCGCGTGCTGCACGCTCGAGCCGTGAGATATAGAGCTTGCCGTCGAGGTGGTCGCACTCGTGCTGCAGCGCTTGCGCTTTGAGCCCCTCACCCTCGATGATCACCTCATTGCCATAGAGGTCGATGCCGCGCACCTTCGCATACGGGTACCGCATCACGTCGAACCAGAGGTCGGGGACGGAGAGGCAGCCCTCGCCCGTCGGCTGCGGCTCCCCCGACACCTCGACGAGCTGCGGGTTCAAG
>JAGNOB010000062.1 GCA_017990305.1 Leucobacter sp. | reverse complement strand
GTCAGTTCCTGACCGGAGGGGTATGCGTTGGGGGTAACAGCGCTGGTTTCGCTACTCTGCATGGCTCTCAGCGTAGTCCCCAGGGCGGGCTGCTGGCTGCCAATAGGGCGACATTCAGCAGCCGCTCGCGACACTCCCGAGAAGAACAATGTAGGGTGCTACCGTTGACATGTACTATGGTACTCGTGATGTGATCTGCATCCGTGGCGCCCGACGGGCGTGACGCAGCCTACTCAGCGATTCAAAGGTGACTCTATGGCTCGGAAAAAGATTCTCTCAGGCGTTGCGCTCGGCGCAGCCGCGATGCTCGTCCTTAGCGGGTGTGCAAGCGGCGGTTCCGGTGACGGCGGCGCGACCGGTGGCGAAGCGCAGGCGGGAGGAACGCTCAAGGTACTCGCGAACGGCGATGTGGATCGCCTCGATCCGCAGCTCACGGCCTACGTGCCGGTGAACAGCGTCGTTCGCTCGCTCTCACGTTCGATTCTCAGCTACGAGACGTCCAACGACGTTGATACGCGGATCGCACTCACCGGTGACCTCGCGACCGAGGTGCCAACTGCGAGCGAGGACGGACTCTCGTATGAGATCAAGCTTCGCGAGGGGACCACGTGGGATGCCCCCGACGGCGCCCGCCCGATCGTTGCAGGCGACGTCGCCCGCGGTATCGAACGCATCTGCAACCCGCACATTGGTGCAGCACTCGGCGGGTACTTCATCAACCTCATCGAAGGCATGGACGCCTACTGCGAGGGCTTCGCGAAGGTAGCGGCTGAACCCGCTGCGATGAAGGACTACATCGAGTCAAACGACATCTCCGGCATCGCGACCCCCGACGACCAGACCGTGATCTTCACGCTTGTAGAGCCCGCATCGGACTTTACGTCGATGCTCAGCCTGCCAACGGCGAACCCCGCGCCCGTCGAGGTGCTCGAGTACCTGCCAGATTCTCCCGAGTACCGCTCGAACTTCGTGTCCTCGGGACCGTACAAGGTTGCTTCGTACACCCCCGACGTCAAGTGGGAGTTCGTGCGCAATGAGTCGTGGAAGGCCGACAGCGATCCGTTGCGCAAGGCTCACGTCGACAAGATCGAGATGACCATGGGTGTTGAAGGCGATGCGGCGATGCAGCAGCTGCAGGCCGGCTCGGCTGACATGCTCTTCGACCTCAGCCCCAGCCCCGCAAACATTCAGCAGCTCCAGGCGGCGAACGATAAGAAGTTCACCACGATGGAAAACGGCGGAATCGACCAGTTCATGTGGTTCAACACGACGACCACGAACAATGACTCGGCGCTGCAGAAGCTCGAGGTTCGACAGGCGATCCAGTACGCGATCGACAAGCAGGCTGTGGTGCAGGTCATGGGCGGCGAGGACATTGCCTCCGTCACCAACGGCATCTTCGGCCCCGGCGTCAACGGCTACGAAGACTTCAGCCTCTACGGCGACAAGAGCGGCAAGGCTGACCCTGAAAAGGCAAAGGAACTGCTGAAGAAGGCGGGTGTTGAGAACCTCACCCTGAAGTTCCCGTACCGCAACGTCGGCACGCAGCCTGACATCGCACAGACTGTGCAGGCGAGCCTCGAAGCAGCTGGCATCACCGTCGAACTCTTCCCGGTGCCGCCTACTGACTACTACGCGAACTTCATGACGAACCGCGAGAACGCGTCAAACGGTGAGTGGGACGTCGCTCTCGTCGGATGGTCGCCTGACTGGGTCGGTGGCGCAGCGCGCTCCGTATACCAGCCCCAGTTCACCTTCGATGGCACCCCACAGGCCTACAACTATGTCGACTTCAACAACGACAAGGCCAACGAGCTCGCTGATCAGGCTCTCGCTGCCGCGACGCCCGAAGAAGCAGGCAAGCTGTGGCACGAGGTCGATAAGACCGTAATGGAAGACTCACCGATCGTGAGCATCGTTTCGCGCAAGAAGGCGAACTACCACTCGGACCGCGTGCAGGACTTCGCAATCTACGCACTCGCCCAGAACGGCGACTGGACGAACGTCTGGCTCAAGCAGTAACGCATGGGCATAAGTCGTGCGGCGGTGGGTTACCCATTCGCCGCCGCACGACCCGCCTGCACACCACGCACACCACCACACCCTGGGAGTACGAGTGGCAATACTCGATGTTCGGAATCTCGTAGTCGATATTCCGACGGAAGACGGCGCGGTTCACGCCGTCCAAGATGTTTCATTCTCGGTGAACGAAGGCGAGTTCTTCGGCATCGTAGGTGAGTCCGGATCCGGCAAGTCAGTGCTTGTTCAGTCGATCATGGGGCTCATCCCGCAGGCCAAGCGTTCGGGGCAGGTCATGTTCCAGGGCGAAGACCTGCTCACGCTTTCCGCTGAGGGCCTGCGCAAGAAGCGCGGCGCAGAGATCAGCATGATCTTTCAAGACCCGCTCTCGAGTCTGCACCCGCAGTACACGATCGGCTGGCAGATCGTCGAACAGATTCGCGCTCACGAGAATGTGTCGAAGGAAGCCGCGAAGGCGCGCGCCATCGAATTGCTCGGGAAAGTGCGGATCCCAGACCCTGCGGCCCGGTTCGATGCCTACCCGCACCAGTTCTCCGGCGGTATGCGGCAACGAGTGATGATTGCAATGAGCCTCTCGCTCAACCCTGCGCTCATCATCGCAGACGAGCCGACAACCGCCCTCGACTCCACTGTTCAGGCCCAGATCCTCGACCTTCTCGCCGAGATGCGTGAGGACTTCGGCGCGACCGTGCTGATGATCAGCCACGACCTCGGAATTCTCTCCCGCGTTGCCGACCGCGTCATGGTGATGTACGGCGGCCGCAAGCTTGAAGTGGGCACGAGCGAAAACGTACTTGGAAATCCGGCACACCCATACACGGCCGGGTTGCTGCGATCCTCCTCGTTCAACCGTGCGCCAGGGACGCCCCTGATCCCGATCGGTGGCCGCCCGCCGAGCCTGCTCAGCCCGCCGAGCGGTTGCGTGTTCCGCGACCGCTGCCCGAACGCGATGGACATCTGCGGCGAGGCTCCGCCGCTGCAAAAGTTTGACGACGGCACCGAATCGCTGTGCTGGCTGACGACGCCTCCGACCGAGCCGCCTGCGCCAGAAATGCCCGCAGCCGAGATCGAGGTCTCGAACGATGACAGCATCGTCGAGGTCTCGAACCTCACCGTGTCATTCCCACAGCGCCGCGGCGAGTCTCGCACGGTGCTCGAGGACATTTCGCTGACTGTGCGCCGCGGCGAGACGCTCGGGCTTGTCGGCGAAAGTGGGTGCGGAAAGACGACGCTCGCCCGCACGATTGCTGGCCTGATTCCGCCAACTGCTGGCTCGATCAGCTTCGATGGCGCCGACATCGGAAACCTGACTGATGCGCAATGGCGCCAGATGCGTCGCAAGGTGCAGGTCGTGTTTCAGGATCCATTCGGGTCGCTAAACCCCAAGCGCCGTGTTGGCTCGATCATCGGGGACCCATTCCGCATCCACAAGGTTGCTAAGGGTGACGACCGGCTCGCCAGGGTTCAGGAGCTCATGGAAATTGTCGGCCTGAACCCGGAGCATTACAACCGGTTCCCATCGCAGTTCTCAGGCGGTCAGCGCCAGCGCATCGGCATCGCCCGCGCGATCGCGCTGAACCCCGAGCTCGTGATTCTCGACGAGCCCGTTTCGGCACTCGACGTGTCAATCCAAGCGCAGGTGCTCAACCTTCTCGACGAACTGCAGCGCGAACTCGGCCTGACCTACCTGTTTATTTCACACGACCTTGCGGTGGTCAGGCACGTCTGCGACCGCATTGCTGTCATGGACGGGGGCAAGATCATTGAGCTCGGTTCTGCGGAGACCGTGTACGGACAGCCACAGCAGGCGTTCACGAAAAAGCTGCTGTCTGCCGCTGCACCCGAAATCCCGCGCGTCGAACGCGAACGCGTGCTCGTTTCAGCGAACGGAGGGGCACTGTGAGTAACAACGTGTTCTCGAAAGACACGAAGCTCATCACCACCCCCGGATATGCGGCACAAAAGGTTGCTGATATTCAGGCGAAGAGCTCCATGCAGCTCACGATGGCCAGGCTGCTCCGCGACCCGGCTAGCGTGATCTCCGCTGTCGTTATCCTCGGTATCGTGCTGTTCGCGATCTGCGCACCGCTCATTGCGCAATGGACAGGGCACGGGCCTACCGAGCAGTTCCGCGAGACCGGGCTCTCTGCAGCCGGCATCCCCGTCGGCCCCGGCAGCGAGTTCTTGCTCGGAACCGACCAGCTCGGCCGCGACGTTTTCGTTCGCCTGGCGTACGGCGCGCGCGTCTCACTGCTCGTCGGCGTTGTCGCATCGCTCATCGCTTCGGCGATTGGTGTCGTCGTTGGAGCGACGGCCGGCTTCTTTGGCGGCTGGGTTGATACGCTGCTCAGCCGGATCATTGACCTCGTGATGAGCGTGCCGTTCCTGCTCGTCGCGATCGCACTCGTCGCAGTGCTCGGCCCGAGCCTCGGGTTGTCGATCGTCGTGATCGTGTTCTTCAGCTGGGCGGGTCTCGCACGCGTGATCCGCGGGCAGGTGCTCGCCATTCGCGAGCGCGAGTACATTGAGGCCGCGCGCTCCCTGGGGGAGTCACGATGGTCCATGATGTTCCGCGATGTTCTCCCGAACCTCGTCGTCCCGATCATCGTGTACACGACGCTCGGTATTCCCGCCGCGGTGGTATTCGAAGCGACACTCTCATTCCTCGGGCTCGGTATCGTGCCTCCGACACCCAGCTGGGGCAACATGCTCGCAGATGCCGCGAACGGCTCCATGTACATGGTCGCGCCGTGGATGGTGCTCGTGCCCGGCCTTGCCCTGCTCGCGCTCACACTGGCGTTCAACCTGCTCGGTGACGGCCTGCGTGATGCCCTTGACCCGACCTCCTCGAAGGGGAACAAAGCATGATCCGCTATGTCCTGTCACGGGTCGGCTTCGGCGCGCTCGTGCTCTTCCTGCTCAGTATCTTCGTCTTCATCCTCTTCTACGTTTCGCCCTCAGATCCCGCACGCATTATCGCGGGCGACAAAGCGACCGAGGCGCTCATGGAGCAGATTCGGGTCAACCTCGGGCTCGACAAGCCGATGATCCAGCAGTACTTCATGTTCCTTGGCAACCTTCTGCAGGGCGACCTAGGGTTCTCCTACCGCTCGAACCTCCCGGTCTGGGACCTCCTGTCGAGCCGCATCCCGGTCACCATGTCACTCGTCTTCGGTGCGGTGATTGTCTGGCTCGCCATCGGCATACCCATCGGTGTCGGATCCGCAAAGCACCCGGGAACCATCCGTGATCGGCTGGGGCAGGGCTTTGCGATCATCGGTATTAGCTTCCCAACGTTCGTCCTCGGCATGATCGCCCTGTATGCGCTGTACTTCCTTCCAACGAAGATGGGCCTCACCCTGTTTCCGCCATCAGGCTACGTGCCGTTCGGTGAAAACCCGGGGCAGTGGGCGTGGCACCTCGCCCTGCCTTGGCTCACGCTCGCACTCGTGACGGCTGCAGTGTACGCACGGCTGACTCGCGGGCAGATGCTTGACGTTCTCGGTCAGGACTACATTCGCACCGCCCGCGCGAAGGGCCTCACCGATCGCCGGGTTACCTACGTGCACGCGTTCCGCTCTGCGATGCCTCCTCTCGTCACGCAGCTCGGCATTGATATCGGTATGCTCCTCGCAGGCGTGATTGTCATCGAGCAGGTGTTCGGGCTCCCCGGAGTTGGCTCACTTGCCGTGACCAGCGTCGCGATGCAGGATCGCCCCGTGGTGATCGCGATCGTGCTGCTCGGCGGTGTCTTCGTCGTGCTGTCGAACCTCATCGTCGACACCCTTTACGCACTGCTTGATTCGAGAGTAAGGACTGCCCGAAAATGACCGACTGGTATCCGATCGGAACCCGCCTTGTTGCCCGCGACCTGTGGGTGACGGTCCCGTTGGACTGGAACGAGCCCACGGGGGAGACCATCCGTGTTTTCGCGCGCGAGGTCACTGAGGTCACGAAGCGTGACGCAGACTTGCCGCTACTCGTCTTCCTACAGGGCGGGCCTGGCGGCAAGTCCCCGCGGCCGCTCGAGGCCGACGGCTGGCTCGGCGACGCAGTCACCCGCTTCCGGGTGATCCTGCCCGACCAGCGCGGCACAGGCCGCTCGACGCCGCTCAGCGCGCGCAGTTTTGAAGGCCTCGACGCGGCTGCTGGCGCGCAGTTGCTCGCTCAGCACAGGCAAGACTCCATCGTGCGTGACTTTGAGGCCCTGCGAGAGGAACATTTCCCCGGCCGCCAGTGGTGGACCCTCGGTCAGAGTTACGGAGGCTTCCTCACGCTGCAGTACCTCTCGCACTTCCCCGAGTCGGTTGTCGCCTCAGCGATCACTGGCGGGCTGCCGAGCATCGATCCCGATCCCGCTGTCGTGTACTCGCGCACGTTCCCGCGTATTGCCGAGAAGAACAGGCAGTTCCGTGCTCGCCACCCGCAGCTCGTGGATCGTATTTCACGCGTAGCTGATCTGCTCGAGCGCGAAGACGTCCGGTTGCCTGGCGGCGATCGGCTCACCGTGCGCAGGCTGCAGACACTCGGTTTCGATTTCGGCATGCAGCCGGGCTTCGACCGCGTGCACTGGATCTTCGACGAGGCGTTCGCTGACGAAGCCGAGACTGAGCTCTCGGCCACCTTCCTCGCGACTGTGGAGGCGGAAACTGGCTTCGCTAGCAACCCGCTGTTCATCGCGCTGCAGGAGGCAATCTACGGGCCCGGGCCGAGCAACTGGGCTGCGCAGGCCGAACGCGAGCGTCATCAGGAGTTCGCTGAGTCGGCGAGGCCGTTGAACTTCACTGGCGAGACAGTCTTCCCGTGGATGTTCGAGGAGATCGGCGCGCTTACCGGTATCCGGGCAGCCGTGAACCACCTCGCTGCTAACCCGCAGCCGATCGATACCTACGACCATGAGCAGCTCGCGCGCAACGTTGTGCCCGTCGAAGCAGCCGTGTACTTCGACGATATGTATGTCGATGCGCAGCTCTCGCTCGACACTGCGTCTCGCGTTGCCGGGGTGCACGCCTGGGTCACCAACGAATACGAACACGACGGGCTGCGGCTCGGCAACGTCGCCCAGAGGCTGTTCGACGCTCTCGAAGCGCGTCTCGGCGGCACGCCGAACGCTCGCAACTAACCTCACCCATCACCAACCTCGAAAGGGTTACAAAGACATGACGCATCACCACGACGGCCCCACGCTGAATGGCCTCGGGAGTACCGTGAACGTAGTCGACTGGGAGTCGGGCATGCCGAACTCGCGGGCGACGCGGCGCGATCCCCGCATGCCGCTCATTAGTGAGTCGACGGGGTTCACCTCGTGGATGGCGGACGGCTGGGGTGAGGCCTCGCGTGAGCTGAAGGTGGAGTCTGGTGCTGCCGCAGCTGCCGCAGATCATCGGGCACGCCTGTCGGCCGAGCTCCCCAGCCACACGCTTGTGGTGACCGCGGGTCGCTCGCAGTTGCGCGCGAACGACACCTACTTTGAGTTCCGTGCGGACAGCGACTTCCTGTGGGCTGTCGGGCATGGGATCGAGGACGCCGTACTCGTGATGCGGCCAGTGTCGGGTGGCCATGATGCAACGCTATACATCACTCCGCCAGCTCGCCCGGGCAGCCGTGGCTTCTACGCTGATGCGAACCACGGTGAGCTGTGGGTAGGCCCGATCGCCGGCGCTGAGGAAGTTTCTGCTGGTCTCGGGCTCACCGTACGGTCTATCGCTGAGCTCGCGGAGCGCGGAGTTCCTGACGATGCACTCATCGCTGGCGCCGCCGTGGTTGCGCGGGGCGCCGG
>JAGNOB010000459.1 GCA_017990305.1 Leucobacter sp. | reverse complement strand
CATCTCGACCGTGCCCGATCACACGCATTCGAGCGCTCGGGGTTGTCTTCCTGGGAGTTTGACGTGCTCGCGGTGCTGCGCCGCAGCGGCTCCCCGTACCGGCAGAGCCCGAAAGTGCTTGTGCAGCAGACAATGGTGTCGAGCGGCACAATGACGAATCGCATCGATCGGCTCGTCGAGCGTGAGCTCGTTCGACGGCTGACCGACCCCAATGACGGCCGCGGTGTGCTCGTCGAGATGACCCCGCTCGGGCAGACCCTCGTCGATGCAGCGATGACCCGGCTCACCGATGCAGAGGAACGTCTGCTTGGTGCGATGAGTCGCCCAGAGCGTGAGCGGCTAGCCGTGCTCCTGCGCAAGCTCGCCCGCAGCGTGGATCGCTTCGAACCTGTCTCAGAAGTGATCGATGGGATCGACCAGCAGGAGCCCTAGTCCGTTCTCTGGGTAGCCTGTGGCGGGACACGCAGGGTGCCTGAGCCTGCCCCTGCCTCGAAGGCCGTCGCGTACCCGAGCAGGTCGACATCGCGATAGGCAGCGCCAGCGAAGGTAAGGCCGACTGGCATGCCGATGTCGTCCATCACCCCCATGGCGACTGTGATCGTCGGAATTCCGAGGTGTCTGAGTGCGTAGTTTCCGTTCGAGAAGAATACGCCGTTTGACCACGCATGGTCGGCCGCATCCTCATCGCGTTCAGCGTTCTCAGCACCGACATCTGCGTTCGCGGGGAAGATGATCCCGTCGAACCCCTCGGCGGCGAGCCACGCTTCGAACAGCTCTTCACGGAGCCGCACGAGCGCGCGGAGGCCATCCGCGAAGTCCTCTCGTTCCCGCGGATCGGGAATACCGGCGCGTGCGAATGCCACCACCGACCGGTACCGGTTCTCGTAGTCCTCGACCTCCTCATAGCGGTCAGGGAGTGTGCCTGGTGGCTGCGGAAAGATGGTGTCGGGATCGACAGCAGCGAGACTCGGAATCGCGGGGTCGCCGTTGCCGCGGAGAAAGTCATCCCACCCGAAGGCGAGGAAGTGGTTGAACTCGGTGTCCATCCATCCCTCGGGGAGCACGCCAAGTGCCCCCACGTTTTCCTGGCCTGGCCGGTCGCCCTCGTACTGCTCAATGAGGGGGAAATCGGTCACGACGATCTCAGCTCCGAGCGCTTCGAGCCTGGCCCGGGCAGTCTCCCACAGCTGAAGCACTGCTGGTCGCACGGCGATCGGGAAGTTCGGGTCGAGCCCAAGGTACATCTTCGGCACCGCGAAGCGCCTGCCGGTGAGGCTGGCAGACTCGGCGAGCTCGAGATACGAGTCGGGGCGGTGCTCGCTCGGTGTGGGCAACGGAACCACCTGCTGGGCGCGCCAGAAGTCACCGCGCGTAATCGCGTCATCTGCGACAAGCACGTCGAGCAGCCGCAACATGTCTGGCATTGAACGAGTGTGCGGCACGACGACGTCTCTCGCTGGGAAGAGCGGCCAATTCCCACGAATCGACAGGATGCCCCACGACGGCGTGTACGCGCACAGGCCGTTGTTTGAGGCGGGGCTCCTTCCGCTCGATACCGTTTCCTCCCCCATCCCAAACATTGCGAGATTTGCCGCGGTTGCGACGGCAGAGCCGTTCGAGGATCCCGATGCGTAGGCTGCGGCCAGGTACTCACGGTTGTACGGCGACTCGGCTCGACCGTACACGCCACGCTGCATGCCGCCGTCAGCCATTGGCGGCATGTTTGTCTTGCCGAGCAGCACCGCGCCCGCGTCACGCAGCCTCGCAACGGAAAACGCGTCCCACTGCGCGATGAGCGTGCGAAACGCTGGCGACCCTGATGCGACGGTGAGCCCACGCACCATGTACGAGTCCTTCACAGTGAAGGGGATCCCCTCGAGCGCACGCTGCGTGCCTGCGGCCCAGCGTGCGTCCGATTCTGCCGCAGCGGCGAGCGCGTCAGGGTTGCGCACCACGATCGAGTTGAGTCCGCTTTCGCCAGTGTCGAGCGCTTCGATTCTCGCGAGGTACTCCTCAGCGAGCTGTGTCGGGGAGGTCTCTCCCGTCTGGAAGGCTGTGAGCACGTCGGAAATGCTCGCTTCAATGAGATCAAAAGGCTCGCGCATGCCCCCATGTTAGTGGGCGCATGCGCGAGCCTTGAAGTGTTGCGGGGCCCGCTCGGCGGGCCACGCTCACATTACTTGCGACCGGTGACGGCGCGAGCCACGATTTCGCGCATAACCTCGTTGGTTCCGCCGTAGATACGGTGCACGCGTGCGTCGAGGAACGCGCGAGTGATCGGGTACTCGGTGATGTAGCCGTAGCCACCGTGCAGCTGCACGCCCTGGTCGAGCACTTCCCACTCACGCTCGGTGCACCAGAACTTCACCTTTGCTGCCTCGTCGGCACTGAGCTCGCCCTTCTGGAAGAGACGCATCGCGCGGTCGACGAAGGCCCACATGACGTCGACAGTGGTCGCCATCTCTGCGAGGCGGAAGCGCGTGTTCTGGAAATCTGCAACGGGCTTGCCGAACGCCTCGCGGC
>JAGNOB010000061.1 GCA_017990305.1 Leucobacter sp. | reverse complement strand
TCGCAAGGTGGTCAAGCACCACTCGCTGCACAGTCACATCGAGCGCGCTCGTCGGCTCATCGGCGATGAGCAGTTCGGGTTTGGCTGACAGACCAATGCCGATGAGGCCGCGCTGCTTCATGCCGCCAGAGAACTGGTGCGGGTACTGCTTCATGCGCTTCTCAGCGTCGCTCAGCCCAGCCTGCTCGAGCACTTCGATGGCGCGCTCGCGCACTTCCTTCTTACCCGAGGCAATGCCGTTTGCACGGATCGCCTCTTCGACCTGGAAGCCAACCGACCACACCGGGTTGAGGTTGGACATCGGATCCTGCGGCACGAGACCAATCTCGCGACCGCGGATCGTCTCCATTTCCCTGCGCCCGATGCCGACGAGCTCGCGGCCGTTCCACTTCACGGATCCACCGGTGATCTCACCGGTGCCGGGAAGCAGATTGATGACAGCGTGCATCGTCGTCGACTTACCCGAACCGGACTCGCCAACAATCGCGACGGTCTCCCCCGGGAATACGTCGAAGCCGATGCCATGCAGCACCTGCTTGGCGGTCTTTTCCGTCTTGAAGGCGACCTTGAGGTCGCGCACGCTGAGCAGCGGTTTCATGTCGCTCATCGGCGAGCCCTCGCCTTCGGATCGAGCGCGTCACGAACGACCTCGCCCAGCATGATGAATGCGAGGACGGTGACGCTGAGCGCGATGGACGGGTAGATAAGGTTCTGCGGTCTGGTGCGGAGATCACTCTGCGCAGCGCTAATGTCGTTACCCCAACTCATAAACTCTGCGGGCGGCAACCCGACGCCGAGGAACGACAGCACCGCTTCAGCAACGATCGCTCCAGAGAGCGAAAGGGTCGTGACCACGATCACCGGAGCGATCGAGTTCGGCAGCACATGCTTCCACAGCGTTCCCTGCCCGGAGAGGCCGAGTGCGCGCGAAGCCATCACGTAATCACTGTTCTTGACCTTGAAGATCTCAGCGCGCAAGATACGTGCTGTGACCGGCCAGGAGAAGCCACCGATGGCGAGGGAGATGACGAGAATGTTGCGGTGCTCGGACATGACGCTCATGACGACCACTGCAGCGAGGATGTAAGGAATCGAGAAGAAGATGTCACCGAGGCGCGAGAGCACGGTGTCAACCCAGCCACCGAAGTAGCCAGCGAGCGCACCCATCACGACGCCGATAACGAAGGTCATCACGATGACGACGAGACCAACGGAAACCGAGGTCGAGGTGCCGTGAATCACGCGCGAGTAGATATCGCAGCCCTGCTTGTTAAAGCCGAGCGGGTGTCCGGGAGCTGCTCCGTTGTTCGACAGCGCAAGCTGGCACACGCGGGGATCGACCTGCGTGAAGAGCGTTGGAAACAGCGATACGACAAGTACGAGAAGGATGATCGCTGCGGAGATCCAAAACATGGGCCGCCGGCGCATGTCCTTCCACGCGTCAGTCCAGAGGTTCGACTTCTTCGCTTGCACCTTCACCGCATCAACCGCGGCGACCGAGTTCTCGTCAAACGGGGCTACGAAGTGCTCAATCACTGGGCGCTTCTGTGAGTTGTTAGGTGTTGGCTCAGGCATAACGGATCCTCGGGTCGAGCACGGCGTACAGCAGATCCACGACGAGGTTCACTGCGAGATACAGGAGGACCATGATCGTGACGAACGACACGACAGTCGCATTCTCGCCGCGAATAATCGCCTGGTAGAGGGTGTTACCAACGCCGGGCACGTTGAAGATGCCCTCCGTAACGGTTGCACCGACGAGCAGCACGCCAAAGTTCGCGGCGGTGTTCGTGACTGTCGGGATCATCGAGTTGCGCAGCACGTGCACGGGGACGACGCGGTTGCGTGACAGCCCCTTCGAGTACGCGGTACGCACGAAGTCCTGGTTGAGCGTGTCGATCACCGACGAACGCGTCAGACGCATGGACGTTGCGTAGCCCGTGATACCGATGACGATTGCGGGGAGGATCAGGTCCTGAAGAGGCGCTCCCCCACCAGCGGTCGCACGGAACCACTCAAATTTGATGGCGAAGAAGTACTGACCGATGAAAGCGATCACGAAGATCGGCACGCTCATGAGGGCGAGACCGATGAGGAGGTTCACGTTGTCGAACAGCTTGCCCTTGCGCAGACCCGAGAAGAGTCCGATCACAATGGCGAGAACGAACTCGAGCACGATAGCCATAATCGCGAGCTTCGCGGTGACGGGGAATGTCCGCGCGAGGATGTCGGAGACTGGCTGGCCGGAGAAGCTCACGCCGAAGTCGCCTACAAGGATGCCCTTGAGGTACAGGAAGTACTGCACGATGAAGGGCTTGTCCAGGTTGTACTGAGCGCGGAGCTTCTCGAGCACGATGGGGTTCGGGGTCTTGTCACCGAACATTGCGATGATCGGGTCACCCGGCATGGCAAAGACCATGAAGTAGATGAGGAAGGTCGTTCCGAGCAAGACTGGAATGACCTGGAGGATGCGGAAGACGATATATCTCAGCATGTGGCTGCCGCCTCCCATTCAGACTGAGTTTGCATAGTTGGTTTTCTCTCGCTGTGGTTGCGCGATGCGAAGTCGAGACGCCGGTGTCTCCGGATTCGCACGACTCTATGTCCCCGCTGTGCCTTGCCGAATAAGCTAGGAAACGGGGTTAAGGCCCCGGGCTTGCGCCCGGGGCCTTAATGAAGTGCGTTACTTCTTGGTGATGTCCTCGAACATCGGTACAGAGTTCCAGCCGAACTGGACGTTCTCTACCGAGTCACCGAAGCCACCGGCGACGTTCGAGTACCACAGCGGAGTCGCGGGCAGATCCTTGAGCAGAACCTCCTGCGCTTCCTGGAACAGCTTGTTCGCAGCGGCAACGTCAGTCTCCTGCGCGCCCTGCTTCAGCAGGCCGTCGAACTCCTTGCTGGAGTAGTCGCCATCGTTCGAGCCAGCGTTGGTCGCGTACAACGGTCCGAGGAAGTTGAACAGACCCGGGTAGTCAGCCTGCCAGCCGGTACGGAACGCGGTTGCGATCGTGCGGTTCGTGATCTCGGTGCGAGCCTCAGCGAAGGTCGGGTAGGGCTTGCCTGCCGCGTCGATCTCGAGGGTGTTCTTCACCGAGTTGGTGACTGCGTCGACCCAGGCCTGGTGGCCACCGTCAGCGTTGTAAGCGATTTCGAAGGATCCGCTCCAAGGCGAGATCTTGTCGGCCTCAGCCCACAGCTTCTTTGCCTCTTCGGGGTTGAACTCGAGAACCTCTGCGCCCTCAAGCTTGTCGCTCCAGCCGTCAATGACGGGTGAGGTGAAGTCGCTTGCGGGGGTGCGGGTGCCATCGAAGATGACCTCGGTGATCTCGGCGCGGTCGATTGCCATCGAGATTGCTGCGCGGCGGAGCTTGCCCTCTTCGCCACCGAAGTGCTCGAGGCGCTCCGGGATGGTGAACGACTGGAAGATCGCTGCGGGCTGGTTCACGGCGCGATCGCCGAGATCCGACTCGAAGTTCGCGAGTGCTGCGTCGGGGATAGCGTCGAGCACGTCGAGGTTGCCGCCCTGGAGGTCAGCGTAGGCAGCGTCCTGCGATGCGTAGAAGATGATCGTGAGACCATCGTTCTTCACCTCGCGGGGGCCAACGTAGTCTTCGTTCTTCGCGAGCTTGATCTGCACATCGTGCTCCCAAGCGCCTTCGCCGTCGATCTTGTAGAGGCCGTTGCCGACCGGGTTCTGACCGAATGCGTCGAGGTCCTCGAATGCGACCTCAGGCAGCGGGTAGAACGCCGAGTAGCCGAGGCGGAGCGGGAAGTCCGAGGTAGGCTGCTTGAGCTTCACGGTGAATTCGTAGTCGCCCTCAACTACGAGGCCCGACATGTCGCCAACTGCGCCGTACACGTCGTCGTCGGTCCCGGCTTCGCCGTCGGGGCCGTCGTTGATCTCGAAGCCTTCGATGTCCTCGAAGAAGTAGTTGGAGAGGTGCTGGAGCTCGTTGCTCGCACCCTGGTTCCAAGCCTTCACGAAGCTCTCAGCCTTGACGGGGGTGCCGTCCGAGAACTTGGCATCCTCGCGGAGCTTGATCGTGAACTCTGACGCATCCTCGTTCGGCTCGATCGACTCTGCAACCTCGTTCTTGGCTGCGCCGTCGGCGTCGTAGCTCACGAGACCAGCGAACAGCGCGTCAATGATCTTGCCGCCACCCGTCTCGTTCGTGTTGGTCGGGATGAGCGGGTTCTGGGGCTCCGAGCCGTTAGCGGTAATGATCCCGCCACCGCCACTGTTGTCTCCACCCTTGTCGCCTCCGCCGGTTGAGCAACCGGCGAGTGCCAGGGAGCTCGCTGCGGCCAGGGCAACAATGCCCAGCCCGATGCGTGAACGCTTCACTGGTTTCCTCCTTGTATTGACCCTGCACTTCACTCACACAGCACGCAAGCGGCTCGAAAATGGGTACGGGATATGTAGGTATTTCCACCGAGCAGTTTAGGCCACAGCCGCTGCGCGAAGCGAATCTTGTGTCGGCTCGTGACTGACTCGTAACCGCGCCACTCCTCGTGACCAAAGCATTCACCGACATATGGAGAAAACTTGTGTGTTTCATGCAATTCCAGCAGCATATACAATCTAGAGCCATGCAGAATTACCTGAGTTTTGCATGGTTCGCAGAGCAGTCGATCGCCACGGTTCCAGCCCGCTCGTCGACTCCCCCGCTACGCTGATTTCGTGACCGCACACCACAGAGACACAGCGCCCCATTCCCAACGCGCAAGACTGCGGTGGGAGCTCGGTATAGTCCTCGCGCTCTCATTCGGGTATTCCGGCGTGCGCGCGATCATCACGATCATCGAGCGGCTCGCGCAGGAGGCCGCGCTCTCTGACCAGACGGCCACGATCAACCGGCCGATGTCAAGCCAACAGTACTTCGACCTGGCCTACCAACTCCTCGGGATCATCGGCGGTCTCGCGCCCGTGGCCCTTGTTGCGTTCCTACTTTGGCGCGCGCGAAAGCCGCACCTTGGAGACCTCGGGCTCGGCGCCCCGGTCGGCGCATCGTTTAGCCCAATGCGCGCACAGGTTCGTTGGCCGTGGCTTCGGGAGACCGGACACGGCTTCCTGCTCGCCGCAGTCATCGGCATCCCTGGGCTCGTCTTCTACCTGTTCGCGAAGTGGATCGGCATTAACACCACGGTGGTTCCGACGACGCTCGACGCGTTCTGGTGGACCGTCCCTGTTCTCATTCTGCAGGCGCTCCGTGCCGCGATCAGTGAGGAACTCATCGTCGTGGCCTACCTCTTCGACAGGCTCAAGCGACTCGGTGTGAGCGCCTGGGCCACCATCATCGCAAGTGCCCTGCTGCGCGGCAGTTACCACCTCTACCAGGGTTTCGGTGGGTTCATCGGCAACGTCGTGATGGGCCTCGTCTTTGGCTGGGCGTACCAACGCTGGGGCAGGTCGCTCCCCCTCATCGTTGCGCACCTGCTGCTCGACATCGTGAGCTTCGTCGGGTACCCACTTGCGTTAGCTCTCTGGCCAACGCTCTTCGGCTAGCGACAGAGACGCAGCACACAATGAAACAGCCCGCCTCGGTGAGGCGGGCTGTTTCATTGGCGTCAAGTGGCGAAGCGCGCGTACCTTAGAGCGGCTTTGCGCTGTCCGCGACGGCTTGCATGAGACCCCAGACCTCGTCGTAAAGCTCAGTGTCCGCGGTGCAGGTTCCTTCCGGGCGCACGACGGTCCAGGTGTCGCCCTCACCCTTCTCGATGCCCCATGGACTCTGCCCCTCTGGGCTGCGCATCGCGCTGCAGGAGTCGGGGAAGGAGTTCATAAGGCCTGATTCGAACATGACGCGCTCCGGCGGGCCCGCGTGATAGAACCACTGCGGGTTCGTCAGCTTCTGCGATGATTCGACAGAGATGCCCGCGAAGGAAATGGGCATCGAGATCGGATTGGCCCCAACGTCAACCTTGGGTGCTTCCTCTGTCTCTGGCTCCTCGGGAGTTGGTGCGGGAGCCTCGGTCTCAGCGCCATCGGTTTCGGTGGGCGAAGGGGCCGGCGCTGCGGTTGTTTCCTCAACCGGCGCGTCGTCCCCGCGGAGGGCGTTCACAGCGATCAGCGCGCCAACGAGGGCGAGCACGGCTACCGCGGCGATAATGATCCACGGCAGCGCAGCCTGCGACCGCTTCCGCTCGGCAGGCACTGGGCGCGTCGGCGGCTCTTCCCGAACCGCGCGGGCGGGAGTTGGTTGGGGCGTCCGAGTCGGCGCCGGGGTCTGGGCCGCGGCCGTCGCAAACGGGGCTGTCGGGGCTTCGGCTGATGCAGCCGGGCTGCGACGCACGGCTGGCGCGGGCTCGAAGGCCTGCGTCGGGGCCGTGCCATTGGTGTCGCCGGCTGCTTGAATCTCGTCGGTCTCGATGGCGCCGGTCTCGGCGTCATCCGAGTCCAGCGGACCGAAGAGCTCTTCCAGGGGGTCTCTACTCACACGAACAGCCTAAACGACGAAGCCTGAATTCCCCGATCCGCCGGGAAGCTGTGCCAAGCCTTTGCGTTGTCTACGCTGGGTGTTTGGCGCCCGCCAGGACGGCCGCGATGTGCGGCGCGTCAGTTCCGCAGCAGCCTCCGAACACGGCCGCGCTCGGCACCACGCGTGCCAGTCGCAGGAGTGCAGCCGCGAATGTGTCTGGCCCATCCCCCGGGCCATCGTCACCGTGGCGCGCAGCGTTGAGGCGAAACCCGAGGATCCTGCCCGTCTCGGGAGCGTCGGGGGTGATGCCCCGCGCCACCTCATCGGGATGGGCGCAGTTCACAGCGAAGCCGAGAGCCGCACCCTCGGTTGCTTCGTCGACCGAGGCGATCGCGTCGGTCAGCGTCGAGCCGTCCGCCAGCAGCCCAGTCGGTCCGACGATGAAAGACACCACAGCTGGGACGCGCGCAGCGACTGCTGCCCGCACGACGCCGATCCCCTCCGCCGCGTCGAGGGTGGTCACCGCGGTGACGCGATCCGCGCCGGCCTCCGCGAGTGCGCGCACCTGCGGGCCGTGGTAGCGCTCAGCTACCTCGGCGCTCATTCGCTGAGCCTCGTCGAAATCATCGAACCGTGGCCCGACGACACCGTTCACCTCCACAGCCGCGTCGGGCGCGAGCCTCATAACGCAATCACGCACCAGGGCGACCGCGTCAGTGTTCAGCGTGCGCACTCGCTCCGCGGTCGCTTCACCAGCGTCGGCGCCGCCGACGAGCTCGATCCAGTCGGGGTTCGCACGCCACGTCGGGGTGTCGAGTATGAGCGGCACCCGGGCCCCGACCGCAAGCTCGATGAAAGGCCTGTAATACTCACGCAGCGCGTCACGCCCGGCGGCGGTGTCAAGCAACACGAAGGCCGCGAACTCAGGCAGCACCTGGGCAAGCCTGCTCTCGAGGGCTGTTTCAATCCCACCATCACCAAGCGTCACCGGTGAGGCAACGTGGCTCGGCTCAGTCGTCGTCATGTCCGCGCACTCCTTCGTTTCGCTGGCTCGCCCGCAGGTTCGAACCTACGATGCAGCCTACTGCCAGGGCCGGCCACCCTGGCCGTCCGCGGCGCGCACGAGCCTACGCAGCTCCTCCCGGCGGGAAGCAAAACCCGCGACCCGGCTTTCATGTCGCGCCATGATCCCGGCATCGCGCAACGCAAGCGTGCCAGCATCACCGCGTGCGATACCGGCTCGCCAGCGATCGGCGATCAGCCCCATACGTCGCGTGACAGCGTCGAGGAGGTCAGAGCCGTCGACGCCGCCGTAGGCGTCGGCAGCAACGCGAATTCGCCTCGCCGCGTCCACCGCGGGGATCTCCCGCAGCAGCGGCACCCCCGACCACACGAGGAAGGAAAGG
>JAGNOB010000458.1 GCA_017990305.1 Leucobacter sp. | reverse complement strand
GGGCCGCGAGGAACTGCTCCTCGGTCTTGCCGCCGAAGTCGGTCGGCATCACGCCAGAGGCGAAGCTCGTGAGCTCTGAGAGCAAGCGAGTGTAGGGCTCGGTGAGGGTGATCGTCACCGTTCGCGCTGCTTCGTCGGTCTCGATGGTGTCGATGGGGGCCGTGAGCATGAGCGGGCCCTCCTTCGCGAGATTGCGCGAGAGCGAGAAATTCACGTCGTCGGCAGTGACCGCTGTTCCATCCGAGAACTTCAGCCCCTCACGCAGGGTGAACGTGTACGTCTTCCCGTCATCGGAGATCTCGTGGCTCTCCGCGAGCCAGTCGATGATCTTGCCCTGCTCGTCGAACGACACGAGGGTTTCGAAGATCTTGTCGATCGCGAACGCATTGTTCGCGGTGATCTGCGTGTGCAGGTCGAGGTCGTTCGCGCTCGCGAGCCTGCCGTAGGTGAGGGTGCCGCCCGCGGTGGGGGTGTCGCCGCCGGCTTCTCCCTGCGCTGCGGGGGCACAGCCTGCGAGGGTGAGGGCGGCGACGATGCCGAGTGCGACAGCTGCGCGCTTCGGGGCGCGGCGCGTGAATGACATGCTCATGGGTTCCTTTCGGCAGCCTACGGTCGGCGAATACTCGCTCGCCTCACACCGCTCGCTGGTCTATGTGACCAGGCTATGATCCCCGCTCACGCTGGACCACACGCGCGCAAGGTGGGTGAACCACCGGCGGGCCGATCCGCCCAGTTGCGCCGGGTAGACTGGATCGAGTGAGCAGTGTAACTCGATCCGCTAAGCAGGCCCGCACCCAGATGATGCAGCAGGCGGTGCGTGGGCTCTTCCACCTCACCGCGATTGCCGTGATCACCGCGTGGGGCTTCATCGGGTGGGAGATGCCCTACCCGGGAATTCTCGTCGGCCTCGGGCTGCTCGCACTGAGCGTGCTGCTGTGGGCGCTCTTCCTCTCCCCGCGCCCCGTGCTGGCGACGGATCGCTACGGGCGCGCGCTTATCGAACTCCTCTTGCTCGCCGCTGGCGTCGCCTCGATGCTTGGCCTCGGTGTGAACTGGATGATCGCTGTGGCCTTCGGCGTCGTCGGCGCAGCGCTCGGCTTCATCACTTCGATCCGCAGCAAGTAGTACCCGCGCGCGCAAACTACATTCGCGCGCATGGAATGCGGGTGAGTCGCTGCGGGTTATACCCGGCATGCACACCTCACCGCACGCACGCACCGTCGCAGGTGCCACAGCCGAACAGCTCATCCTCGGACTCGACACCTTCGGCGATATCACGCTGCAGCCCGACGGCTCGCACACGCACCCCGCACAGGTGCTCCGCGACGTCGTCGAGCAGGCACAGCTCGCCGATTCCCTCGGGGTCGACGCGATCACGCTCGGCGAACACCACCGCGATGACTTCGCGATCTCCTCACCCGAGATCGTGCTCGCGGCGATCGCCGGCGCAACCGAGCGCATCCTGCTCGGCACGGGAGTCACGATCCTCTCGAGCGATGACCCAGTGCGCGTCTACGAGCGCTTCGCCACACTCGACGGCGTGAGCGGCGGGCGCGCCGAGGTCATCCTCGGTCGCGGATCATTCACCGAGTCATTCCCACTGTTTGGCTACGACCTCGCCGACTACGATTCGCTGTTCACCGAGAAGCTCGACCTGTTCACGAAGCTCAAGGGCGAGGGGCCCGTCACGTGGGCCGGCAAGCACCGCACCCCGCTCGTGAACCAAGAGATCTACCCGAAGACCGAGCACCCCGGAGGCGTGCCCGCGTGGATCGGCGTCGGCGGCAGCCCACAGTCCGTCGTGCGCACCGTGCAGGTCGGGATCCCGATGATGCTCGCGATCATCGGCGGTGACCCCGCACGATTCCTCCCGTTCGCCGACCTCTACCGCAGCGCGCAACAGGAACTCGGTGTCGACCCGATGCCGCTCGGCGTGCACTCCCCCGGGCACGTCGCAGCGACCGATGAGCAGGCCCGCGAGGAGCTCTGGGAGCACTTCGCGGCAAACCGCAACCGCATCGGCCGCGAGCGCGGCTGGCCCGAGGCGTCGCGGGCGGAGTTCGACAGCGAGGTGGACTCGGGGTCGCTCTACGTCGGCTCCCCCGAGACCGTCGCGCGGAAGATCGCATCGACAGTGCAGACGCTCGGCGCCGACCGCTTCGACTTGAAGTACGCGAACGGCACGATGCCGCACGCGCAGCTCATGACGAGCATCGAGTTGTACGGCCGCGACGTCATCCCCCGGGTGCGTGAACTGCTGGGTTCGCAGAGGGCAACGCGCTAACAGTCATCAGCTACGCGTCGCGGGTGCGCCAGAGCAGCCACACGAAGTAGGGCGCGCCGATGAGAGCGACCATGAGCCCTGCCGGGAGCTGGGCCGGAGCGATCACCGTGCGACCGACGGCGTCGGCGATGCCAACGAGCACGGCGCCGAGCACCGCGGCGGTCGGCAGGAACCGTGCCGTGCGCGCGCCGACGAGCGCGCGTGCGGCGTGCGGGGCCAGCAGCCCGACGAAACCGACGACTCCG
>JAGNOB010000457.1 GCA_017990305.1 Leucobacter sp. | reverse complement strand
TGCTTCGGCGTACATCTGCAGGGCGCGGGACTGGTTTGAGAGATCCTGCGGGACGACAATGTGCCCCTTCTCTGGGATCTCCGCCATGCTGTCGTGCTTGCTCGAGTAGGTGCCGACGACGGTGAGGTAGACCGGTTCGATCGCCACGAGTGAGGCGTTGTTGCCCTTGTTGAAGTCCTCCATGAACGGGGGATGCTGCACGAAGTTCGCATCGAGCTCGCCTGCGGCAAGCATCGTGTTGGGCTGTACGTAATCTGCTACCTCGACGAGTTCGATCTCGTAGGGGGCTTCGATTGCCTCGGCAGCCGCTCGCACGACGTCGGGCATTGGGGTGGTCGTCGCTGCGACCTTCAGTACCTGGGTTTCGCCGGGTTCCGCGGCATCCGCTGCTGGGTCCGCTGGCGTTGATGAGCAGCCTGCGAGGAGGAGGATCGCGGCGGCGCCGGCGAGCAGGGCGAGAGGTGAACGCTTCATTGGACACATGCTTTCTCTAGTGGGTGGAACTGAAATGGGGGTCTTGCTCGTGTTAGCGCTTGTCGAGCGCGCGGGAGATCCGGTTGCCGACGGCCTGCAGAAGCACGACGCAGGCAACGATAAGGAGGATCGTGAGGTACATGAGCGTGAAGTCGTACTGCTGGTAGCCGTAGCGCATCGCGAAGTCGCCAACGCCGCCTCCACCGACGACCCCAAGCACAGTGGAGTAGGACACGAAGCTGATTGTGGCCGACGTGAGCGCGTATACAAGCCCGGATCTGCCGTCGACCAGCAGGAACCGGAAGACCGTTTGGGGCACGGTAGCGCCCATTGACGCGGCTGCCTCAAGTAGTCCGCTCGGGAGTTCAAGCAGGATCTGTTCGGTGAGGCGCGCGTAGATCGCGACTGCCACGAACGCGAGTGGGAATGTCGCCGCGACTGTCCCGAAACTCGTCCCGAAGACCAGACGTGTGAGGGGAATCATGAACACCACGAACAGGAGGAACGGGAAGGATCGAACGATGGTCACGTAGAGGTCCGCGACGAGCCATACCTTGCGGTTCTCCATGACGCCGCCCGCGCGAGTGAGCGTTATGACGATACCGAGGGGAAGGCCGACGACAACGGCGAAGAAGATGGATGCGAGCACCATGTAGCCGGTCTCGCCCATCGCTTTGGCGATCTCGGGGCCGTGGCCCACGAAGACGCGCTCGAGCTCCGAAAAGATCTCGTTCACTGGCTGAGCTCCGCCCGAACGTGGTCGAGGTAGCTCACGCCTTTGATTCCCGGGTCAGTCGTAACTTCAACGGTATCCCTCAGTACTCCTGCTTCGAAGACGGCTGCGGTGTCGCAGGTTGCCTTTACCGCATCGAGTTCGTGGGTGACGAGCACGATAGTTGTGCCGAATTCCTTGCGGGTCGCTCGGAGGAGGGCGAGGATTTCGCCGGTGGTGTGAGTGTCGAGCGCCGAAGTGGGTTCGTCGCACAGCAGCAGCGAGGGATCGGTGACAAGCGCGCGTGCGATCGCCACGCGCTGCTTCTCGCCGCCTGAGAGCTCGGCGGGGTAGTGGTCGTCGCGCCGCCCGAGGCCCACGAAGTCAAGCATCTCGGTGACGCGCTGAGGCGTGTGCCGCCGTTGCAGGTGCAGTGGGAGCGCAATGTTCTGGCGCGCAGTGAGATTTCCGACGAGGTTGAATGACTGGAACACGACTCCGATTCGGTGCCGAGCGGAATTGAGCTCTCGTTTCGAGAGCGTAGCGAGATCTGTTCCCTCGACGAGCACGTGTCCTGTGGACGGGTGCTCGAGGCCGTTCATCATGCGGAGCAGTGTGGACTTGCCAGCGCCGCTCTCGCCGAGCACACCAAATATTGCACCGGTTGGCACGCTGAAGGAGACGTCATCCAACGCAACGGTGGTCCGGGGCCCGTCTTGGAAGGTGCGGGTAACCTGCTGAAACTCGATCGCGGGAGTCATCGGGTACACATTCTGAACAAGCCTGACTTTCGTGCGACTGAGGGGGAAGTGAACTACAATCTTGAATTGTTAGACCGAGTCTAACTGAGTATTTTCGTGTTGAAAAGCCCAACCGAGGGAGCCAGTATGACGACAGCAGCGAGCACCGGCGATGGGATCGGCCCCGCACTGTTTACCGCCGTAGCTCACAACACCAGCGGATCCACGGGCGAGAGCTGGGTCGACGAAGGGCTCCGCGTGAGCGTCGAGTCGCCCACGGCGGAGGACCGCCGAGGGGCAACGAACCCGGAAGAGCTCCTCGCGCTCTCGTGGGCAACCTGTCTCAACGCTGCCGCGCGCGTAATTGCCGGCCCCGGCGTCGAGGTAGCGGCCTCAGCCACGGTCTCGCTGCACCGCAGGATCGACGGCAACGGATTCGAATTCGCTGCCCACGCACAGCTCCGCTTTGCCGGCAAGGACGCTGTGGAGTCAGAACGGCTCACCGCCGAAGCGCACGCACGCTGCCCCGTCTCCCGCATGCTCAGCGGCGCGTCACAGGTGACGGTCTCCGCAGCTGTCTGAGTGCGGGATGGTCTGGGCACGGG
>JAGNOB010000456.1 GCA_017990305.1 Leucobacter sp. | reverse complement strand
TCCGAGCACCACGAAAAACGTGAGCACGCCATCGAGCAGGCCCAGCCGGGTGAGTACAACGTGCACGCCGTCGATCGCGAGAAACAGGCCAGCCAGGATCGCGACGACACTGCTGCGGCTGATCCGCCACGCGAGCAGCATCGTGAGCCCGACAGTTGCGACGCCGGTGAGCGCGACCGCGGATCGCCAGCCCCACCCCGAGCTATCGCCAAATACGGCGAGTCCGAGCGCGATGATCCACTTTCCGAGCGGCGGGTGCACCGAGAACGAGGGATCCGACGTATAACTGGCGCCCATCAGCGGGTCGTCGTCAAGCCAGGAAGTCGTGAAGCCGTGCGCGAGCTGCGTGATCGCGTCGCGTACGTAGTAGAGCTCGTCGAAGACGAGCATGTCAGGGCGACCGAGCGCCCAGAAACGCAGGATCGCGGCGAGTGCGAGCACGGCGAAGACAGCGACGGTGGCGAATACACGTGAACGCCTGTGCAATCTGACGGGCATGTGCTCAGCCTACGGCTAGCATGGGAGTGTGATCACACGGCTCAGCTCATACTTTCTCAAGACCCTGCGCGAGGACCCCTCTGACGAGGAGGCCCGAAGCCACAAACTGCTCCTGCGGGCGGGCTACATTCGGCGCCAGGCGCCGGGCGTGTTTGCGTGGCTGCCACTCGGCCTCAGGGTGAAAGCGAAGATCGAGCAGATCGTTCGCGAGGAGATGGCGACGGCTGGCGCGCACGAGGTGCACTTCCCCGCACTGCTGCCGCGCGAGCCCTACGAGGCAAGCGGCCGCTGGGAAGAATACGGCGACAACATGTTCCGCCTGAAGGATCGGCACGGCGCCGACTACCTCCTCGCACCCACCCATGAGGAAGTCTTCACGACGCTCGTGAAGGACATCGTCACGTCGTACAAGGATCTGCCGCTGCAGCTCTTCCAGATCCAGGACAAGTACCGCGACGAGGCGCGCCCCCGCGCAGGCCTGCTCCGCGGCCGCGAGTTCACGATGAAAGACGCGTACTCGTTTGACACCACCGACGAGGGCCTCGACGCCGCGTACCAGAAGCAGCGAGACGCATACGAGCGCATCTTCACGCGTCTCGGCCTCGACTACGTCATCGTCGCCGCCGACGCTGGCGCGATGGGCGGTTCGCGCTCCGAGGAATTCCTGCTGCCCATCGCGATCGGTGAGGACACCTTCGTGCGCTCGGCAGGCGGCTACGCTGCCAACGTCGAGGCGTACGCCACTCCCGTTCCTGAGTCGCTCCCCATCGAGGGCCAGCCCGCCGCGGCCGTGTTCGATTCGCCCGAGACTCCGACGATCGACACGCTCGTCGCGCACGTGAACGCTGTGCTGCCTCGCGAGGACGGCCGCGCCTGGACAGCCGCCGACACCCTCAAGAACGTCGTACTCGCTGTCACAGACCTCGAGGGTGATCGCTCACTCGTCGTCGTCGGCATCCCGGGCGACCGCGACGCAGACATGAAGCGCGTCGAGGTTGCGTTCCCGAACTGCGAGGTTGAACCCGCAACTGCAGCCGACTTCGCGAAGCACCCCGGCCTCGTCAAGGGCTACATCGGGCCGGGAGCCGCCGACGCACCCGTGCTCGGCCTCGAGGGCTCCTCCGGCGTGAAGTACCTCCTTGACCCCCGCGTCGTGCCCGGAACCGCCTGGGTCACCGGGGCGAACGAGCACGAGAAGCACGTCGCCTTCCTCGTCGCGGGCCGCGACTTCACGGCAGACGGCGTCGCTGAGATCGCCACCGTGCGCGAGGGCGACCCCGCACCCGACGGCTCGGGCCCCATCGAGACCGCTCGCGGCATGGAGATCGGACACGTCTTCCAGCTCGGCCGCAAGTACGCTGACGCGCTCGGCCTCAAGGTGCTCGACGAGAACGGCAAGCTCGTCACCGTAACAATGGGCTCGTACGGCATCGGCGTCACCCGCATCCTCGCCGCGCTCGCAGAGCTCAACAACGACGAGCGTGGCCTCCTCTGGCCCCGCGCGATCGCGCCGTTCGACGTGCACGTCGTCGCGACAGGCAAGGACCCCGCAATCATCGAGATCGCCGAGTCGCTCGTTGCGACGCTCTCAGGCGCAGGCGTCGACGTCATGTTCGACGACCGGCCGAAGGTGTCGCCCGGCGTGAAGTTCGGCGACGCCGAGCTCATCGGGGTGCCGCGCGTCGTCGTCGTTGGCCGTGACGCTGCCGAGGGCTTCGCCGAGGTGTGGGACCGCGCTGCGGGCACCAAGGAGAAGGTCTCGCTGTCGGAGGTTCCCGCACTCTTCGCGTAGGGGCAGTGCCCCTGCTGCGGCGGAGCTGTCTCAGCTACGATTGCCTCACACCGACGGAGGGGCAGAGTGACCGCGAACAGTTCCGCCGCACAGGCGCCGCAGCCGAAGAAGCCCGGCACCGACGTCACGATTACCTGCGCTGACGGATACCGGCTCTCCGGCAGGGTGTTCCGCCCACGGGCGGAGGCTGACGTGGGTATCACCGCGGTGATCACCACTGCGACGGGAGCTAAGGCATCCTAC
>JAGNOB010000455.1 GCA_017990305.1 Leucobacter sp. | reverse complement strand
GCTCATCAGTGTCGAAGTCGAGCGGCTCGGTGGGCTGCTGATCGGGCACCTGCGCGTTCGGGGTGCGGGCTGCATCCCGCCAAGGAGTGGACTCCGGTCCGGTCCTCGGCACGAACGGTGTGACAGGTGCCAGCTTTTCCTCGGAGGCGGTTTCGGTGCCAGTGCCTGCGCCCCTGGTCCTTGCGGTGCTGGGAAGCGAAGCGCCTGTCTCGCTGCTGGCGTCGGGGATAGCGTCGCGGCTGGTATCGCCGCTGGTATCACGGATGGCATCGCCGCTGGTATCGCGGCTGGTATCGCCGCTGGTATCGCCGCTGGTATCACTGCTGGCGTCCGGGAGAGCGTCGCGGGTGGCCCGGCCGCCAGCACGTTTACCGACTTCGACGCCGGCGTCATCGCCGATCCCGAGACGGCTGGCAACGGCTGCCGGAGCTGCTACGACTCTCCTTGCGATATCAGCTCGGGCGGCAAGTGCGCCGAGGAAGCAGCCGATGCCGAGCTCCGCTGCCGCGAGGCCCGCAGCCGTCCAGACCTGTGGCCCCACTACGGTGAGCCTCCCCGGCCCCATCGATCCTCCCGACGCCCAGTTAAGCAGCGCGATCGCGAGCCCGGCAAGCAGGGTCGCGAGGAGTACCTGGATCGCGAGTCGTGCGAGCGTCTGCCGCTTGGCGATTTCGCCGAGTGCGATCCCGATCCCGATCCCTGCGAGCCCAAGCAGGAGCGGAGCGAACACTGCGGCGCTCCCCCACCCGTCAGGGATAGCAGCGAGTACAGGGATACCTGGCATTGGTCCGAGAAGCTGCCCGAATGGCGATGCGGAGCTGCCGACACCGACGGCGAAGCCGGCCCCGCTCAGCCAGGCGCCCGACCATAGCAGCAGCACGGGCAGCAATGTGAGTTGCAGCACAAACATAAGGATCGCGCCCCACAGGTCAAGCTGGAGCGCTTCCGAGGCTGCGATGATCACCGCGAACCGTGAGAAAAGCCCGATTGCAAGGGTGATGGCGGCCAATCCTGTGTAGGCAGCGACGAGCATTGCGGCGAGCCGCAGCACCTGTCCGGCTCGATGCGGCCAGACGCCTGGTCGGGGCACGCGCACTTTCGTGAGCATTGTCTCGAACGCGGCGAGCACGCTAACCCACCAGCCGTGTTCGTCGCGCGCCGCCCGCACCATGAACGCCGCCCCGGAGCTTGCTCCGTACAGGAGAGCACCGATGCCTGCGGTCGCGAGCCACCCGGGAATTGCCATCGATACGGCCGAATGCACGATGCCGGTGACGGCCCCGAAGCCGAGCGCGCCGCCGAGCACCGCGGCCCCACCGGCGCCTCCACGGGCGGCCGCACGCCATCCGGCCCGAAGGGCGAAACCAACGGTCACCAGCGTGATTCCGAGCGGAGCGAGCGACAGCGTGAAGTTCAGCGCATCTGCGCCGAACCCGAACATTTGCATTGCCTCGGCGGGTATCTCAATCGATAGCGGAATGAAGTGGGCAAGGAGCCAAGCTGCACCGGCGCCCGCGAACACCGCGCTCGGTTCAGCGGCAAGATCGAAAGCCAGCCACCAGACAAGGAACGCAAAGGCGGCAACCATCAAGAGCGAGGCCAGCGCGACCGCGATGGCCTCAATCGTTGCAACGACCCCGGTCAGTAAAGCTCTCATCGCCCGAAAGTCTACCGGGCGATGCGCGCGAGCTACCAGGCGAGCGCGACGGCGCGGTGCGCTTCGAACAGTGGCACCGCTGTTCCCTCGGGCGAGCGGCCGAAGCCGCACTCGGTCGCGACGCCGAAGTCCCGCTCGACGTGTTCCTCAGCTGCGGCGATTCGCCGTGCCGCACCGGCGGCTCCGTCCTCACGATGCACAAGCCCGAGATAGAGCTCGGAACGCTCCGGGAGGGTGAGGCCGGACAGCGGCGCAAAGTACGCTGCGTCGTCGCGCTCGATCGGCACGGGAAGGTGCAACCAGGTGAGTTCGCGTGTCGCCCTCGCAACGACCTCGTTCGCGAAACGGGTGAGATGTGCCGTATCTTCCGGCTCGACGAAGTGCTTCTCGCCTACGTCGCCGTAACAGAGGTGCACGCCGACTTCCACGTCGGCCGGGACGCGGTCGATCTGGCGGGCGAGTCGCTCGCTTGTCCCTGCCCAGACGTCATCGAACCACTCGTAGCGTGTCTGCGCTGCACTGCTAACGCCTTCGAGGATTGCGAATTCGAGTGCGGCATCCCACTGGATCGCAAGCTCATCGTGCGGGATTGAGGTGAGGATGCTGTCAAGCTCGGCTGCGAGAGCCGCCTCATACACGGGCTCGAGTGCTGTTCGATCGGCGGCAACTACCAGGCTTCCAACGACGCCGAGCGGCGTCGGCAGAGCCACCTGGAAGCGGGTGCCCTCAGCGACCACTCCCTCACGCTTCAGCCGCGAGAAGGTCTCCCATGAGGCACGGGCAGCCTCCGCGTACCCGAGCGGTGGGAGCGTGATTGCTTCCGCCGAAACTCCATCGGCAAGCTTGACCGGTCGAATATCGAGCATCCGAAGCGGGAT
>JAGNOB010000454.1 GCA_017990305.1 Leucobacter sp. | reverse complement strand
CACCGCCGCAACGTTTGCCCCTGAGGTGAGCCCGCTCGCGATCGGGGCTGTGGCCCTCGGCGTCGGTGGCCTGCTGCAGACCGTCGTAGCGGGGAGAAGCCTGCTGCGTGCGGGCCCGCTGCTGCGCCCGCGCTGGCGAGTCGTTGTCTTCGGAGGGCTTGGGGTGTTCGCCTACCCGCTCGCCTTCTATAGCAGCATGCACGCAGCAGGAGTCACTATTGGCACGGTCGTCTCTCTCGGATCCGCGCCCGTATTCTCCGCGCTGCTCGACTGGGCAATCGACCGTCGTCGCCCCACCCGCCGCTGGCTTATTGCTGCGGCGTTTGGCCTCTCGGGTATGGCAGTGCTGAGCCTGCTCGGAGGGCACGCCGCGGGCGTTGGCACCGGAAATGTTGGTGGTGGCGTCGCGCTCGGACTGCTCGCCGGAGCGAGCTATGCGGGGTATGCGTGGGCCGCCCATCGCCTGATCGGGACCGGAATTGATTCGCGCGTAGCCATGGGCGCGGTCTTTGGCCTCGGCGGGATGATGCTCATGCCCGTGCTCATAGCGACGGGCGCACCCCTGCTCTCCTCCTGGCGTGCGTTCGGTGTTGGCGCCTACATGGCTCTCGTGCCAATGTTTCTCGGCTACGTGCTCTTCGGGCTCGCGCTCCGGCACGTCGATGCGACGACTGCGACCGTGCTCACGCTCTCAGAGCCGGTGATCGCCGCCGGATTTGCCGCGGTTATCGTGGGCGAGCGACTCGCCGGAGGCGGGATCGTCGGCGTGCTGCTCATCGGGGTGAGCCTGGCGCTGTTCGCCCTCCCTGCACGCCGCCCGAGGCTGCCCGGCGGTACGTCTCCGAGTTAGCGGCGCTTTGCCCTGCGGCGTTCCGCCTTTTCTCGCTCTCGCTTCTCTGTAGCCGCCTGCAGCTGAGCACCGCGCGAATTGGATTTGAGCTTCGGCTTCTTCTTCTGGGCGGGCTGCTGGCGCTTTGCGCTGGGCGTCTCGCTCGGCGCAGCAACGGCCTCGGCCGTCCGCGATGAGCGGGCGGTGCGGCCACGCATCACACCAGCTAGGTGCTGCATGTCGGGCGCATCGCGTTCGACGGGCCAGCTCGCCCACATAGTGCCGGCGACGATCGGGTCTGAGACCCTAATCGTGAGGTGCTGGTGCTTGTCGGTGATGTGCCGCGCGAGTGGGGCAGGCATGAGAATGCCGCCCAGCCCGGTCGCCACGAGGTCGAGCGCCGCGTTAATGTGGGCCGGCATCCACGCCGGGTCACCCCATTCCTCGGGCGTCGGCCACTCGGGAGCATGATCGGGGTGGTCGAGCAGTCTGACGTCCGAGAGCTCGGCGAGTGACACGGATTCCCGCCCCGTCAGGTCGTGCCCCTTGGGGAGTACCACCGCGAGTGCTTCGTCGTACAGTCGGAGGGCGTGGTGAGTGCGCTCGCTGGGATCGTCTGCACCCTCGGGGACGTGGCCCGGGGCCGAGCGCTCGAGGATCATGTCGAAATCGGCAGCGTTGCTGGGGCGCCCGTATGGCCGGGGGAACGGGACGATCGTGAGGGGCCGCTCAGGAGACACGACCTGCCACCGCTTCACCCACTTACTCGGGGCGACGCCGCGCGTGAAGCCAAGAAGGATCTCGGAGGTGCTTGGGGTGTCTGCGTTCATCATTGCCTCGTTCACAGCATCACGTCTGCATAGATTTCGTGGGTGTACGGGAGCCGTGCGGTGGAGAGCGCGATGCGGTACTCCTCCGCGGATTCGACCCGCCTGAGGGGGGTTTCCTCTTCGCGGTAGTGGGGGAGGGCGTCGCGTGCATGGCCCTGCGGCGGTAGTCCGCTTGCGGGCACTACCCGCCACCATGCCACCGCGTGACCGTACAGCGCCATGACCCGGCCGACCGCGCGCGGCGCTTCCGAGCCGATCGCGATGCCGACATCGCCGTACGTCATAACGCGGCCGGCGGGGATACGCTCGACGACCGCGAGGACGGCTTCGGTGAAATCGGGATCTGGCACGGCATTAAGCCTACGCCCGCTCGCGCCGCCAGATCACCGAATACGCCCATACTCACGCGTCGGGCGCCCTCGGCGGACCAAACGAGCGTGCCGCTGGTGCGAGCGGTTGGGCTAGATCCCGGACACCCCGAGGAGCATGCCGATTGTGTAGGTGGCTGCGACGGCGATGCCGCCGAAGAGGAGCTGCCTGCCGGCGCCCGCGAGCCAGCTGCGCTTCGTCGTGCGCGCTGCAAGCGCACCGGCAAGCAGCAGGCCAACGCCGCCGAACGCAAGGCCCAGCCAGAGGTTGCCGAACCCGAAGACGAAGGGGATGATCGGGATGAACGCGCCGATGCCGAACGAGAGCAGCGAAGAGATCGCAGCAACCCAGGGGGACGGGCGGTCGTCAAGGCTGAGGCCAAGCTCGTGAGCGAGGTGCACGCGCACCGCGCTCTCAGTGTTCGCGTGCACCTGCGAAGCGGCGATGTCTGCTGTCTCTTCGTGCATGCCAAGACGTGCGAAGAGAGCCGAGAGCTCCGCCTCCTCACCG
>JAGNOB010000453.1 GCA_017990305.1 Leucobacter sp. | reverse complement strand
GTCTTGTGCGGGAGTTGCTCGCGACCTTGTCATGCCGACTGCACGCACACGAGGCCTCGTAAGCCGGCGCACGGGATTCGTTTCCCTAACCCTTCTTTGCGTGCTGATGGTGGCGTCGGCCGTGCTCGCGAGCTCTGACGACGACGGATGGCTCGCACTCGCTGCGGCGTCGCTCCGCGCGGGTTCTCTCGTTTTCGGCGGCGGCCACGTCGTTCTACCGCTGCTGCACGCCGAGTTCGTTGTCTCTGGCTGGGTCTCCGAGGCTGACTTCGCTGCGGGATACGGGGTCGCTCAGGCGATGCCCGGGCCCCTTTTCTCCTTCGCCGCATACCTTGGCGCTATCGCCGATGCGGGCCCTGGCGGGCTGGCGGGCGCGGCCCTCGCACTCGTCGCGGTCTTCCTGCCGGGCTTCCTGTTGCTCCTTGGCGCGCTTCCCTTTTGGTCACTGCTACGTCGCAGCACGCGCGGCAACGCTGCCGTGCTCGGCGCGAGTGCAGCTGTGGTGGGCCTCCTCACGGCAGCGCTTGCACACCTCGTCACATCGACTGCGGGAAGCGGGCCGATCGCCCTGGTACTCGCGCTCCTCTGCGGCGTCGCGCTGTACTGGCGCCCGCCCCTGTGGCTGTTAGTGCTGCTCGCGGCCTCGGCCGGCGCGCTGTGCCAGTCCCCGCCGCCCGGCGCGAACTAGCGTTTGCACAGCGCTACGCCGAGCGCCCACAGCGTTACGCCCGCCGCTGCGATGAACACCGCCGCGGATAGCTCGGGCCCGCCTCCTGAGAGCGCGTCAGTCAGTACGCGGGCGAGCACGGTGGTCGGGACGAACCCGAGCACCCGGTCGGCTCCCGGCATGAACGTCTCGAACGGCAACGCCCCGGCAGTCAGCAGCACTCCGGCCGGCACGATTGTTCCGAGCGCGCGCACCTGAGACGTGCGGCTGGACACCGCCCCAGCGAGCGAGCCGAGCCCGATGCCAACTGCACAGAGTCCGCCACACGCGACAAGTGCCACGGGAACGGCGCCAAGGTGTGTTCCCGCCGCCGTGAGCCCCGCCGCAACTACGATCGCGCTTGCGGCGAGCGCCAGTGGTGTGTGCGCGAGGAGCAGCGCGCCACGATGCAGCGGCACGGTTGCGAGCAGCCTGAGGGCGCCACGCTCCCTCGCGTCTGCGACCGGGGCTGCGAGTGCTCCGAAGGGAACCGTGGCGAGGAGCACCGCAAGCAGGGTTGGCATCGCGGCGCGGGTGATTTCCCCTGCTCCGCCGACCACAAGGTCGGTTGCGGTGATGAGCAGAATGCTGCCGATCGGGATGGTCAACCCGACGACCGCAGCGAGGGGACGTCGGAGGGCTTCCGAGAGCGCCGTCCGGTGGAGCGCACTGAGAGCGGACAGAGTACGGCGTAAGCTCCGCCTCCTAGGGTCAGCTACTAGGTCAGGCCGCAAAGGCGTATGGAGTGTCATCAGGGTTCGCGTCTTGCGGTGTCCAGTGTCTCCTCTCGCGGCTGCCCTACGGCGGCGAGGTAGACGTCTTCGAGGCTCGGGCGGTGCACTGCGATGCCGGTCGCGTGGAGCCCACGCGTGAAGGTGAGGCGCCTGAGTGTGGCGTCGGGGTCGTCGCTTGGAACGGTGATCCGTGTCCCTGCGGCGAGCGCCCGCGCTGTTCGCGTGTCTCCGACTGCCTCGCTGAGGAGAGCCTCGTCGGTATCGGCGGCGACGGTGAAGCTCACCTGGCTCGGTGCCGCGAGTTCTCGCGCGAGGTCGTCGGGTGAACCGGAGAGCACTATGCGCCCCCGTGCCATGATCGCGACCCTGTCGCAGAGCTGCTGCGCCTCGTCGAGGTGGTGCGTGGTCATGAGCACGGTGGCTCCTGCCGCTCGGATCTCCCGAACGAGCGTGGCGATGTCGCGCCGCATCTCGGGGTCGAGCCCTGCGGAGGGTTCGTCGAGGAGCACGAGCGTCGGGCGACCCACCAGGGCAATCGCTATCAACAGCCGTCGCTCCTCTCCGCCTGAGAGATGCTTCACGCGTGTGCGCCGCACCCTGGTAAGCCCCACTCTGTCGCGAAGCTCGTCGAGCGGGAGTGGGTCGTCGTGGAAGGACGCGAAGAGTCGCAGCGTCTCGTCGACGGTGAGGCTTGGGAAGAGCGCTGCCGCCTGCGGTTGCACGCCGACGTGCTCGGTGATTGTGGATCGCTGCCGCTCGGGATCCACACCGAGCACCGTGACGCTCCCCGAGCTCGGCCGTTCGAGGCCGGCGATGAGATCCACCGTTGTCGTCTTGCCCGCACCGTTCGGCCCGAGGAGGCCGACGATCTCCCCCTCCCTAACTTCGAGGTCAACACCGTGCAGGATCTGTGCCTCGCCGAGGGTGCGCGTCACCCCGCGGGCGGCGATGACTGCGGTCATTTCCTTCCCCCCGTGGGTGGCGCGTCTTCCTGCCCCGGGAAGAAGATCTGCTCGATGGGTTTGCCGAACGCTGTCGAGACGCGGAACGCGAGCGGCAGCGAGGGGTCGTACTTGCCCGATTCCAGTGCGTTCACTGTCT
>JAGNOB010000452.1 GCA_017990305.1 Leucobacter sp. | reverse complement strand
GCTCGTCCCTGGTGAAGCGGCGGGGTTCCTCGAGGGCCTCGATGACGACTGCGATGACACCCGCAGCAATGTAGCGGCTCGTGATTGTCACGAAGGTCTCTGACGCTCCTGGCCGCTCCACGAGAATCGCGCTCTGCAGGCTTGTCGCCATCGCCTCGACAAGGTGAGTCCTCAGTCGTTCGGAGGCGGGTGAGTTTGCGGCGAAGGCCACAAGCAGCTGATTGCCGAGCAGTGCGTCAAGGAGCTCGTTCAACCCCATCCGGGAGATCTCCAGGCGACTGAGTGAGCGAGCTGATCTGCGCTCGTGATCGATCGGCGCGAGGTCGGAAAAGAGCAAGCCTATGGCGAAGTCGACGAGATCCTCGAGTGAAGTGAAGTGGGTATAGAACGTGCTGCGCCCTACTCCGGCACCCGCACTCACCGAGGCCACGCTGGCCTCTACCCCGCCGGCGAGCACCTCACTGAGTGAAGCCACGAGTCGGCGCTTTGTGCGAAGGGGGCGCTGGTCTTCCGAAACGCCACGTGCGTCACGGCGAAGTTGCTGCGGCGAGGGATTCATGCCCCTATTGTGCCCCACACAACACCAGGTAGACGGGTGTCTATTTTGACGTAGAGTAGGCAAACTGCCGCTTCTGCAGCAGACTGACCCGGCTCGCGCCACAGGTGGGGCCCAAGCGCAAAGGACCAAAGATGACTCGTACATACCTCGTTACAGGCTCTGCCTCTGGCATTGGAAAGGAAACAGCCGCAAAGCTGCGCGCCGATGGCCACAAGGTCATTGGAGTTGATCTCAAGGATGCCGAGATTGAGGTTGACCTTACGACCCAGGAGGGGCGAGCTGCGCTCGTCACCCAGGCGACCGCGTTAAGCGAAGGGGTGCTGGATGGCGTCCTCGCCATCGCTGGGCTCGTGATCCCCAACCCCGTGACAGTTGCAGTCAATTATTTCGGGGCAATCGCTACCCTCGAGGGGCTTCGCCCCCTCCTTGCTGCTTCAGATGCCCCTCGTGCAGCGGTCGTTGCTTCGCTCGCGGCGCTGGAGGAAGTGGACACTCCCCTGCTCGAGCTGCTTGCAGCAGGCGATGAAGCCGCGGCCCTCGAACACGCGGGCTCACTCGGGGCGACGGCAAACGCAGCCGGTTCGAGCGTGCTCTACACGACTTCAAAGTTGGCGATCGCTCGTTGGGTGCGTACGCAGGCCGCAACCGACGAGTGGGCACGCGCAGGGATCGCACTCAATGCGGTCGCTCCCGGCGTGATCCTCACGCCGATGACGGCCGCGGCAATTGAGACCGAGGAAGGCCGCGCAGCCTTGAACGAGGGCGCACCCGCTCCGTACGGCGGGCCTGCTGCTCCTCCCGTCGCAGTGTCCAACCTGCTCGCGTGGCTCACGAGCGAAGAGAACCTGTACGTGACCGGCCAGGTAATCTTCATCGACGGTGGCGCCGAGAGTATCCGTCGGCCTGAGCTCGTGTAACGACCCACACTGCTCGCCCGACCGAAACGGTCGCAGCACGCAAGAGGCCCCTCGTTCGCGCTTTCGCGTACGAGGGGCCTCTTGCGTTTCTTGGAGGGGACGGCGGGAATCGAACCGACATCATCAACCTGGAAGGTCGACGCTCTACCATTGAGCTACATCCCCGTGGTGTTGCATAGAGCACACTACTAGCGGGCCGGAACCCGTGCAAATCGCTCGCGCGTGCCGCCGCTGCTGCTGCTCGGAGCCAACATCTGCACAGCGGCGAGAACACCGTGGCCTCGTCAAGCGGGCGGGATATCTCTGGAAGACTATGAGTTTCGAGCGGGAGGTACGTTGGAAGTGTTTCGTGAGCCTGACGCGCGCGGATTATCGAGCGGGCGTGCCGTTCGGAAGGAACCCCGTACGCGCGGCACCGGCCACTTGTGGAACCTCAAGCACCTTCTCTTGCTCCCGCTGGCCTCGATCGTCTTCACCGCTGCGGGCTCGGTGATGGTAGCTGAGGCGATCGCCGATCGAGATGTTGGCGCCTTCGGGGTCGCACTCATGGGGCTGGGGCTGGGGGTCGGCACGATCGGAATGACTGTCGTTGACACTCTCGAGTATTGCGAGGTGCGTGCCGCGCGCCGGGCGGCCACCTCCACGTCAGCGCCATCCTCGTCGGCAGCCTCTCAGGCAGCTCAGTTTCCAGCGGGCCTGGACTCCGGGGTGAGGCGGCGACGGCCTGCCGCCGAGCGGAGGCGGAGTGGAGCGCGCTGGTTCGCGCTCGTTGCGATCCCCGCGCTGCTCGGTGTGACGTGCGTGGCTGTGGGGGCCGGCTTCATGCTGTTCGGCTACGGCCCTGGGCAGCAGGTCGGCGGTGGTGCCAAATCAGCTCCCGCTTGGCTGATCGCCGGGCTTGTGTGGGGTGGTCTCGCGGCGTTAGGGATCATGGCGATCGTGCGCCACGTGAGAATACGCAGGACAAGGCGGCGCTGATCCGGAGCGTCCGTGAGTAGCAACGCAGAAGGCCCCACCAGCTGGTGGGGCCTTCTGCGTTTTGGAGGGGATGACGGGAATCGAACCCGCGTAA
>JAGNOB010000451.1 GCA_017990305.1 Leucobacter sp. | reverse complement strand
CCTTGGCCTCGACCGGGTGCGGTGCGTGGTCGGTCTCGAATCTGCGCTGCCGATCGTGCTCACCTCCCTCATCGAGCCGGGACACGCGAGCTGGGCCGAGGTCGAGACGCTGCTCTCGCAGAAGCCGGCCGAGATCGGCAGGCTCGCGGTGGGAGCTGAAGGGCAGCACCCGAGCAAGCTCGACGCAGGCCAGCCGGCCGACCTCGTGCTCGTCGACCCGACCGGAACGAGCGTCTTCGACCTTGACAGGCTGCACGGTCAGAGCCAAAACTCGCCGTTCCTTGGCATGGAGCTGCCCGGCCGCGTCACCCACACGATCCGCCGCGGGTACCTTACGCTTGACAGCGGCGAACTTGTTGCTGCGGAGCGCGTCGCTGCCGCAGCCCACCAGAACGGAGCAACCGCATGACTCGAACCATGTTTCTCGTCGTCTGGATCATCATTGCCGGAGGCCTGCTGACCTTCATGGCGATTGCCTGGCGTGCGCGCAAGCGACGAGACGCCGCGCTCGCGCTGCCCGAGATCGGTCTCGCAGGTGATGTAGCAGCTGAGTTCGATCATGTCGCCTACGTCTCCACGACACCGAAGGGCGCCCCACTCGAGCGAGTTGCGATTCCGGGCCTGACGTTCAAGGGCTGGGCCGATGTCACGGTGCGCCGGGACGGCGTCGCGATTGCCGTGCAGGGGGAGAGGCCCGTCGAGATCGCGAGTGCTCAGCTGCGCGGAACCGGCGAAGCTTCGGGCCGCGTCGGCAAGGTCGTGGAGCGTGACGGCTTGTCACTGCTCCAGTGGCAGAGCCAGGCAGCCGGCTCACGCGAACTCGAATCCAGCTTCCGTTTTTCCTCGCCTACGGAGCAGCGGCGGTTCGCCGCGGCCGTGAGCGAGATTTCCCAGAACACTCCACAGATCAACCACTCGAGCCAGGAGGACGCGTGACCGCGACGACCAACGAAGTGACGGTGCCGCCGGCATCCGCACGCCCAGAGGGAGCCGCCGTGCTCGTACTTGAAGACGGCACCCGCTACGTCGGCCGAGCATACGGCGCGACCGGGCAGACGCTCGGCGAACTCGTCTTCTCGACGGGCATGACCGGCTACCAAGAGACCCTCACGGACCCCTCGTACGCAGGCCAGATCGTCGTCATGACGACGCCGCACATCGGCAACACCGGCGTGAACGACGCCGACATGGAGTCCGACCGCATCTGGGTGGACGGTTTTGTGGTGCGCGATCCTGCGCGTCGTATCTCCAACTTCCGCGCCGAGCGCTCGCTCGACGAGGATCTCGTGAGCCACAACGTCGTAGGCATCTCAGGCATCGACACCCGCGCTGTGACCCGTCGGATCCGCGACGCAGGCGCGATGCGCGGCGGCGTATTCTCCGGCGCCGAGTTCGACCTTTCTGACGAGCAGCAGCTTGAGACCGTGCGCGGCCAGGAGAGCATGGCTGGCAAGAACCTCTCGTCGGTCGTGACCACCAAGGAGCGCTACGAAGTTGCCGTCGCTGACAACGTGGAGCGTGTCGGCTCGATCGCGGTGCTCGACCTCGGCGTGAAGCGCTCGACGGTGCAGTACCTCTCGGAGCACGGCTTCGACGTCACTGTGCTGCCCGCGGGCACCACGCTTGAAGAGGTCCGCGCGCTTGCGCCCGACTCGCTCTTCTACTCGAACGGCCCGGGAGACCCCGCGGCCTCCGACGCCCAGGTCGAGATGCTCACCGCGCTGCTGCGCGACGGTATGCCGTTCTTTGGCATCTGCTTCGGCAACCAGCTGCTCGGCCGCGCGCTCGGCTTCGAGACCTACAAGCTGCCATTCGGCCACCGCGGCATCAACCAGCCGGTGCTCGACAAGCGCACAGGCCGGGTTGAGATCACCGCGCAGAACCACGGCTTCGCCGTCGACATGCCGATCGAGGGCGAGATCGATTCGCCCGCCGGCTTCGGCCGCGTGCAGGTGAGCCACTACAGCCTGAACGATAACGTCGTCGAGGGCCTCGAATGCCTCGACATCCCCGCGTTCTCGGTGCAGTTCCACCCGGAGGCAGCGGCAGGGCCGCACGACGCCTTCTACCTGTTTGACCGCTTCCGCTCGCTGGTGCAGAACCGCGCAGAAGCCACTGACTCGACCACCCAGGGAGCCTAAGAAGAATGCCCAAGCGTACAGACATTAACTCTGTCCTCGTTATCGGCTCCGGCCCGATCGTCATCGGTCAGGCCTGCGAGTTCGACTACTCGGGAACCCAGGCGTGCCGCGTACTCCGCGAGGAGGGCGTGCGCGTCATCCTCGTGAACTCGAACCCCGCGACGATCATGACCGACCCAGACTTCGCAGACGCAACCTACGTCGAGCCGATCACCGCCGACGTCATCGAGTCGATCATCGCCAAGGAGAAGCCCGACGCGATCCTCGCGACGCTCGGCGGCCAGACCGCGCTCAACGCGGCGATGGAGCTCGACGAGCTTGGCATCCTCGAGAAGTACAACGTCGAGCTCATTGGCGCGAACATCGAGGCGATCAACCGCGGTGAGGATCGCCAGATCTTCAAGGAGCT
>JAGNOB010000450.1 GCA_017990305.1 Leucobacter sp. | reverse complement strand
CGCGCCAATCGCGCGCGCTTCCGCGAGCTCCTCCGGCTCCGCCGCCGCGCCGCTCACCTCGGCGCGCGCAGGCTGCGCAGCGAACTCGGCGCCGATGTGCGAGAGGTGCCGGCCGCGAACGGCAAGCAGCAGGATCGCAAGCAGCACGGCGCCTGCGCCCAGCCAGTAGGGCGCAGGCGCGCCGGCGGCCGCGGCCAATGGGCCCGCGACGGCCGGGGCGATGGCGCCACCGATGAACCGCACGCCAGAGTATGTCGACGACGCTACACTCCGCGGCAGGTCAGTGGCTTCCATGACTGCCTCCGTGAGCGCCGTGTTCATAATGCCCAGGAACAGGCCGCTCACAATGACGAGCGCGATCAGCGCGGGCAGCGACGACACCAACACCGCGAGTGCTACTAAACACGCCGCAAACAGGGCCAGCATTGTGAACAGCACCGGGCGCAGCCCAAAGCGTCGCGTGAGCATGGGCGCCACGACCACCGAGGTCACTGCCAGCGCGAGGCCCCATCCAAAGAACACGAGCCCAAGTTCGTGCGCACCGAAGTGCAGCCCGGCCGCCACCGCGGCAGCCTCGATCGGGTACGGGCTGTACGCGAGCAGCGTGAAGAAGCCGAAGTTGTAGCAGACAGCGACGAGCGCGAGCGAGAGCAGTGCTGGGTGCCGCAGTGCACGGAACCCGGCGACGACGGAGGGGCGATCCGCACGCGCGGCGGCGCGCTCAGCTGCGCTCTGCTTCGGCGACCGGAGCAAGACGAGAATGGCGACGAGCGCGATGGCCATGAGCGCGGAAGTGCCGAAGAACGGCCCGCGCCAGGAGATCTCCCCGAGCACACCGCCCACGAGCGGGCCCACGGCCATTCCGACGCCAAGTGCCGCCTCATAGAGCACGATTGCCTGGCGTGAGCCTCCCGAGGCCGCACCGACGATTGCGGCGAGCGCCGTTGAGATGAAGAGCGCGTTGCCCAACCCCCAACCGGCCCGTAGGCCGATGATCGCATCGACCGACCCCGCAAGACCCGCGAGGCCCGCGAACACCACGATCAGCACAAGCCCAGCGATAAGCGTCCACTTCACCCCGATGCGCCCAGACACCCAGCTCGTGAAGAACATCGCGATCCCCGTGACAAAGAGGTAGCTGGTGAACAGCAGCATTGTCTCGCTCGCGGTCGCGTTGAGGTCGGCGCTGATCTTCGTCAGGATCGGGTCGACGAGCCCGATCCCCATGAAGGAGATCGCGCAGGCGAAGGCAATCGCCCACACGGCTGTCGGCTGGCGGAATATCGATGGGCGGGGCTCGGTAGCGTTCGTAAGCGTTCCTTTGTTCGGTGCGGGCGGTGGGCTCTCCCGGCGGGCCGGGGTGGTCTCTTCTGGGTGTGGCTGGCGTTAGACGGTGTCGGCGATGCTGTGCATGAGCTCTGTGGCTCGGGCCAGCGCGGCACGGTCAGCGGCGTCGAGCTGCGCGAGCGCCGGGGCAATGAGCTTCGCCGCGCCCTCGCGGTAGGCGGCGAGCGCGCGAACGCCCGCCTCGGTGATGGTGACGAGGGTTGCGCGGCCGTCGGCCGGATCCGCCGCGCGCCCGACCCACCCCTCGCCCTCGAGCCGCTGCACGAGGGTCGTCATGGTGGGCTGGGCGACCCGCTGGGCCGCCGCAAGCTCGGTCACTCGCGTCGCCCCGTGCCGCTCGAGGTCTGCGAGCACACGCCACGCGATCGACGAGTACGTCACGCCTGGGATCTTGCTTGCGGCCCGCGTCAACCGGGCGGCCGAGCGCACGACCTCGAGCGCGAGCGCTCCGTGCGACGCTGTCTCCGAGGTCTCTTGTTGTTCGCGCATGGGGCAAGCGTACCAGAAATACATAGCAGTGCTATACACTTTCTTGCGGGACGCGCTGCGAGCCCACAGGGGATTCTGCCAAGCAACCCACGAGCTCAATCGCGTACGATCGCCCTATGAGCGAACGCAACGACGCACCGGCCCACCGCCTCCTCGTGAGCGCCACCGAACTGCACGCCATCCTTCAGGCCGAAGCCGCCGCGACCGAGGGCGGATCCCCCGCGCCCCGCACCCGCGTGCTCGATGTGCGCTGGTCGCTCGCAGAGCCCGCCGGGCACCGCGCCTACCTCGCCGGCCACATTCCCGGCGCTGTCTACGTCGACCTCGAATCAGAGCTCTCGGATCACGGCCCGGCAACGCTTGGCAGGCACCCGCTCCCCGGCGGGGAGGCACTCACCCACTCCGCGCGCCGCTGGGGCCTGCACCCCGATGACGCCGTCGTCGCCTACGACGGAAGCGGAAACCTCGCCGCTGCACGGCTCTGGTGGGTACTCCGCGACGCCGGTTTCCCCAACGTTCGCCTGCTCGACGGCGCGCTCCCCGCGTGGGAAGCGGCCGGCCTGCCTCTCGAGCAGGCTGAGCCAACGCCAGAGCCGGGCACGGTGACCCTCCTGCCCGGCCACTCCCGCATCCTCGACCTCGATGGGGCCGGTCGCTTCGCACGCGAGCACACCCTGCTTGATGCGCGCGCGGCCGAGCGCTACTCGGGCGAGACCGAGC
>JAGNOB010000449.1 GCA_017990305.1 Leucobacter sp. | reverse complement strand
GGGGGACCTCGTGGGAGAGTAGGACACCGCCGAACATTTTGTTGAGGAAGGCCTCGGAGCAATTGCGCTCCGGGGCCTTTCGTCATTTAAGCCCCCTCCATGCGGAGGGGGCTTTGGCGTTCCTGGGGCAGCTAGAAGCCAGGCTCTATGTGCAGGCCTTCGGCCTTACGCAGCCCGTCAACGAGGTATTGGGCAAGTGTGGTGTGGGCAGCAGCGCTGTACCTGACGAGCCCGAGAGGCGACTGCTTGATGTCGTCCGTGAGGGCGAACTCCTCGACCCCGTCATCGCGTCGCTGGCTCGTGGAGAGACGGTGGTGCATGATTGAAAACCCGTGCCCGCCGGCGACGTAGGCACGCACCAACTCATACGAGAGTGCAGAGCGTACTACCTCCGGCTGCTCGCCGACCGCCCCGAAGTACGCGGAGTAGCGTTCGGCGCTGTGCGAGGTGTCCATGAGGATGAACGGGTACTTGCTCACCTCGCGCAGCGAGATTCCGTCTGCGGGATCGCGGTCGCCGAAGAACCCCTTCGCCGCGATTACGTGCGGCGAGAACCGATCGAGTTCATCAAAGTGGAATCGAGAGTCGAGGCTCGCGTCGTACATGAGCGCCCAGTCGATCCGGCCAGCCGTGAGAGCGGTCGCGAGTTCCTGCAGATCCCCCTCGATGAGTTCGACTCGTTTGAGGTCACAGAGTGGCTCAAGGATCGAAAGTACCTGGAGGGCGAAGCGGGGCGCGAGTGGCGTGTAGATCCCGATGCGGAGCTCCCCAATGAAGGCCTCGGTTGCCGACGCGTGTGTCATCCGCCCGAGTTCATCAACGACCTGGCGCGCATGCCCAGCGAGGGCGACGCCGCGCTCAGTCAGCCGTACTCCCTTGCCCGTATGACGTACGAGCAAGGGAGCACCGACGGTTTTCTCGAGGTTTCGGATCGAGGTTGAGAGCGCGGATTGTGACATGTGCAGCGCTTCGGCCGCCCTCGAAATGCTCAGAAATCTCGAGACCTCGAGGAAGTGCTGGAGTTGCGCGGTCGTGGGAAGCATTGGCTGCGAGCCCGTCAGCTATGCGACGAGGCGTGATTCAGGCGTGAGGGTCGGTGACCCGATCTGGGGCAGTAGCTGCTGGATCGCCCGTGACACAGTGAAGACCATGCGCTCATCATACGGGTGCCCGATGATCTGTGCAGACGTGGGTACCCCAGATGGTGAGATGCCCATGGGGAGAGCCATCACCGGGCAGCTGTTCGCGATGTTGAACGGGAGTGTCATGTGCGCTTTCATCAGTACGGCCTCGTGCACGCCGTCGACGTCGAAGCCCGCCCGAATGTCCTGATCTGCGGCGAGGTGCTCGGCGCCCTGCGTTGGCGTAATGAGCACGTCGAAGCCCTGCATTGTGGCGGCGATCGCCTGCTGCACCGCGGCATCGGCGCGGAGCGAGTCGATGAGGGTCGATCTGCTTGCCGCGGCCGCGGAATCAATGAGTACCTCTCGAACGTACTGGGTCGCGGCCCCGGGGTCGACTCCGATGCTCTCAGCGATGACCTGGGAGATGATCTGCCCAAAATGCATCTGCGCCGTCTCGACGATGGTGTCGCTCGAAACAGGCAACGAGACGTCCACGACCTCCGCGCCGGTCGCGCGGAGCACCTCGGCGAGCGCGGCGAAGTCGCGGGTGACGGCAGCGCTCACGGGGAAGTCCCCTGCGCGCAGGTCCATTGCGATCCGCAGATGCGACAGGTCGGCGCTTTGGCCAAGGAACTCCGGCGCGCCAGTTGGTCCCCACGACCGGTGGTCGGCGGGGTGGCGGCCCGCGATGAGGCCGTGCAACAGTGCCATGTCGTCGACGGACCTGGCCATCCCGCCGTCGCCGCGGTATGTGTCCGCGCTGAGCGCTCCCACACCAGGCACGCGCCCGTAGGGCGCCTTGTAGCCGACGACACCGCAGAATCCGGCTGGCACCCTGGTCGAGCCCCCAATGTCCGATGCAGTCGCGAGGATCGTCATGCCGGCGGCAAGCGCGGCGCCGCTGCCGCCAGAGGATCCGCCGGGCGTCGTCGCCAGGTTCCACGGGTTCCGCGTGACGCCCCAGAGCGATGAGTGCGTGAAGGTGCTTGCTGAGAACTCGGGGGTGGTGGTGCGGGCGTGGACGATCGCGCCCGCTGCCCTGAGACGCGTGATGAGCGGGTGGTCCTCGGCAGCACGCCGGTCAGCCCGCGGGGCGTATCCCTCGCTATGCCGCTCGCCGGCGAGAAAGTGCTTCTCTTTCGCGGCGATTGGGATCCCGAGCAGGGGCGGCGGTGTCTCACCGTTGCGGCGGAACTTGGCGAAGGCCTCCTGAGCAGCTACTGCGCTCGCTCGTGCGGCTTCGGGGAACACCTCGGTGAAAGCGTTGACGCCGCCCTCGCGATCCCCATTGTGGCGCTCAATCTGAGTGAGCACGCTGTCCATCACGTCGACAGGGGAGATTTCCCCTGACACGAGGCGTGGTCGAAGGTCTGACGCTGACGCGTATGCCAGCTCTGGCGCAAAAGTGTTCATCGTTCGGCTCCCTGTGTGAT
>JAGNOB010000448.1 GCA_017990305.1 Leucobacter sp. | reverse complement strand
GAGTAGAACGTGTCGTCCCAGAACCAGTGCATCGCAGTCCATCGCAGTTGCTGCGCAACTCCGCCGCCGTCCCTGACCTCAACTGCGGGGTTCGCGAGCGAGTACCGCACCTCGACGGGAACGGTGCCGTCGAGTACCTCGCTCAGCTTGGTCGTGATCTTCATCGTCGAGGGGCCAGCGGTCTCGGTGAACGGAACCTCGTCGCCGTCGACGAGCACCGCTTCCACCTCAAGACCAAGATCCTGCCCCTGCCGCTCCCGCGGCCACTCACGCTCGAACTGCGGAACGGACGCACCGCCCGCAGCAAAGCCAGCAGTGATGTGTTCAGTCACAGCGAGCTTGGCGCCACCGGCCGAGTCTCGAGTGAGCTCAGCATCAATACTGAACCCCTCGGTCTGCGACCAGATCGAGCCGCGCGACTCCGACGACGGCCAGGTGAGAAACTCGTCTTGCGCGTACGGCGCCGGTTGCGTGCTCACGAGCACGATGGACCCAGCGAAGAGTGCGCCCGCAGCAACCAGCGACAGCAGTGCCGGGATCGACAGGAAGTGTTCGCCCCGCCACCCAGCCGCGAGCCCCCGCTCGCCAGCGTCACGCTCAGCGTGCTGAGTAACCGCGTTGCCAGCCTTGCGCGGCGAATCGAACAACACGGCGTATGGAAGCAACGGGTCAGTTACCGGGCCACGGTCGACGAGGCGCGTCGCACTCGCAAACACGTCGACGCCCCGCAGCTGCTGCATGACAAGCGCACCCTTGCGGGTCAGTGGGCGAGGGCGAGCAACCGCCCAGAGCGCGACAGCCGCGATCACAGTCGAGGCGACCACGAAAACGAACGGCCACCACACGACAAGCAAGATCACCTGGTGCGACAGCTGCCGGAGTAGGCCCCACTGCAGCAGAGTGACCGCGATGGGCGCGAGAATGAAGGTGTCCCTGACGTAGCTGTCAGGGCGCCACCGCAGCTTCGCTTCAACGGCGGCCTCTTCGCGGGCCCAGCGAGAACGCCACCGGAAGACAGTTGGGAGATTGCCGAGCCTGCCTGCGCGCCGGCCTGCGCGCGCAAGGGCGCTCAGCCATGCTCCCCGGCGGGAGCCACCGGAACCCCGGTGCTGGGGCGGCCCAGCCGCGAGCTCTGCAACGAGCTCTGCGTGACGGGGCTTGCCCATAAGCTCGGCAGCGAGCATGGGGCTGAGGTGCTGCGGCGGCTCCTCGCGGGCAACAAACCACGGCTCGCCAGCCGAGTCGGCCCACACGATCCGGCGTGCGGCGAGTGCAAACAGCATGAGCAGCGCGAGAGCCGCGAGTGGCAGCAACGGCCCCCAGGTCTGCACCCAGAACAGCGCAGTCTTCGACGGTTGCGCAAACGTGCCCTCGGCGAACGAAAACTCCACCCAGACATCAGCGTGTGGCGGAAGCGAATCGTCGTTCTCAAAGGCGTAACGCACAGACTCGGCGGTTTCCTCCTCGGGAGTGAGCCACACATTCCCCGAGACGAGGAGCCACCCGACGGTCGCGTGCGGCTGTCGCACGAGCAACTCATCGAGGTCGCGCGGCAGCGTCACAGAGACCTCGAGGCCCTTCGTGGCCTGCGGCCAACTCGGCGCAAACAGCGGCCACACCCACTCGTCGATCGCATCGCCCGTCGCGCGGTCGCTCGCAGGGCGCGCGAGGTGATGCAGTTCATACTCGAGCACGATCTCGCGCTCCCCGTCGAGCAGTTCCCCACCCGGGGCGCGCACCGTGATATCCGTCGTGGTCGGATGGCGCTTCACCGATGTGTCAGCAGGCTCACCGTCGACCGTCGCCCCGAGAAGGGCGAACTCGGCGTCGTTTCCGTTGACCTCGGTGACGAGCGTGCGGAGCACCTCACGCTCGGGCCCGTTCGAGAAGTTCGCGAGGAAGCGTTCGGTTACCGTCGCCGAGAAGGATCCATCGAGCGCGCGATCCACCTCGTAATCGATCGCCGCGTCACGCGCGATCCAGTCGACGTCTGAAACGTCGGCGGCGGCGATGACGTCGTCGAAATCCATCGGCTTGTTGAGCACCGGGCCAACAAGCAGAAAGATGCCGATCGCGGCGAGCACTCCCCAGAACAGGCGAATCCCCGTGCGCAAGCCTTTTCCGCCACGGGCGCGCAGGAACCGCTCGATGCGGTCGAGTCTGCTCGCAAGCCACCTGAATAGAGGGGTATGCTCGGGCTGCGGATCGGGGATCCGCCCGGAACTCAGCAGCTCAGGGTCGCTCCCTGGCAGATCAAAGACTGCCTCGGCGCCCCTGCCGCCTCGCTTCTTCGCTCTCGGATTCACACGCCGCTTGTAAACACCGTGTGAAGGTTCGGATCGGCAACCGCCGCACGCCCACCGAGTCCGTTGATCTCGAAGAGCACGGCGGTGCCGGCAACTGTGTAGCCGAGCATCTCGAGCAGCTCGCGGGCCGCTTCGAGCGTGCCTCCGGTGGCGAGCACATCGTCGATAAGCAGCACGAGGCTGCCAGCGGGGAGGACGTCGTGCGCCTCAACCTCGGCCACACCGTCCTCGAGTTCGTAGCCGACCGACGCCGCAGGGC
>JAGNOB010000060.1 GCA_017990305.1 Leucobacter sp. | reverse complement strand
AACTCGAACACGCCGACACCCGCCGCGAGCGCCGCGATACCCGCCGCGAACACGAGGCCTGCCTCACGCAGGCCGATTGCGTTCGCGAGGAGGCCAACGCCGATCGCTGGCACAGTGAGCATGCAGTAGAGCCCGGCGAAGAACGCTGAAGAGATGCCGCCGCGGTGGGCCGGCGCGACCTGACCGACAGTCGTGGCGATGCCGGCGTTCATGCTGAGGCCGCAGGAGACCCCGAGAACGATTGCGGCTGCAATGAGTGGAGCGAGCATCACTGTCGCGAGTGCGACTGCGAGTGCGCCCGCTGCGAGGACGAGGCCCGCGCAGCCGATCGAGAGTGCTGTGCTTGGCTGCATGTGGCGCGCGGTCAGTTGGCCGACAGCCATGCAGGCGAAGGCGACGAAGACGACGAAGCCCGCGAGCATGTGACTGGCTAGCCCGAGGTCGCGTGCGAGGAAGAGCGCGGTAACGGCGGTGAGCACGCCGGTCATCGCAAACCCGGTTCCCGCTGCGAGCACGCCTCGGGCGAACGCCCCGCGGATCGAAGCTGGCACGCTGAGTCGCTGCGGTCGGATGCGGAGGTGGCCGCGAGGTGCGTGCCTCGGTGCCCAGGCTGCGAGCCCAGAGAGAGCGAGCACGCACAACACAAGGTGGGCCGCGAACGGCGTCACAAGTGGCATCGGGGTCGCTGAGGCCAGCGCGCCTGCGAGAAGCGTTCCGACGGCGAGCCCGCCGGTGTTCGCGGCGACCGCGAGCGTGCCGGCTGTGGTCTGCTCGTCGTCGGGGAAGAGGTCCATGATGGCGGCGGTTCCCGTGCCGCTCATGAGCCCTGCTCCGAGCCCGGCAAGGATGCGGGCGGAGATGAGTAGTGGAAGGGAAGGCGGGAGGACGAACAGCAGAGCGCTGAGCAGTGCGAGAGTGACGGCAATCATGAGTACGGGCCTTCTGCCGAGGTCGTCAGACAGTCTGCCGAACAGCGACAGCGCTCCAACGACTCCGATCGCATACACCGCGAAGAGGAGCGTGACAGTGAGTGGTGAGAACGAGAGCTGGGCTGCGTAGATGACGTATAGCGGGGTGGGGAGGGTGGTGCCGAGCATCGTCACAAGCAACGCAAACGCAGTTGCGACGACGGCCCGCGCGGGCGCCCCTGGCACCGCTGCCGGCGCGGGCGAGCTTGCTGGCATTGAGAATTCCCCTCTTAGTGAGTCACTTTGTCTCGAAATGGTAGCATTATCCAAGACACCGTGTCTCGTTAGTGTGAAATGGAGTGATGTTTGTGAATATCGAAGAGTTGACGCCAATGTCCGAGGTGCTCGAGCATCTCCGAGCCGGACGGGTGGTGCTCGTCGCTGACGATGCGTCCCGAGAAAACGAGGTTGATGCGATTGTGTCGGCCGAGCTCGCGACTCCGGCGACAATCGGCTGGATGGTGCGGCACACATCCGGGTTGCTGTGTGCTCCGCTGACCGCAGCGCGGGCGGACGCGCTCGAGCTGCCGCCGCTCGTTGCGGACAATCAGGATCCTCGGGGGACTGCCTATACGGTGACCGTCGATGCGCGAGACGTCGTGTCCACCGGGATATCGGCGACCGATCGCGCTCGGACCGCGAATGTGCTTGGAGACCCGGCAGCCGGTCCCGCCGATCTCATTCGGCCCGGCCACGTCTTGCCGCTCAGGGCGCACCCACTTGGGACGCTGGGTCGCGGGGGTCATACGGAGGCGACGGTGGATCTCCTGTCGATCGCTGGTCTCGTGCCCGTCGGCGTCCTTGCCGAGTTGGTCGATGATTCCGGTGAGATGCGTCGGGCCGCCGACGTGCGTTCCAACCCGCTCTTCGCCTGCATGGCGTTCACGACCGTGTCCGAGGTGGCGGCGGCTGTTGCCGCGACCACCTCGGAGGCTGATGCCTACTCGCGGTAGTCACCAACACCGCTGCGCCAGTAGCCCTGCACGTGCAGTTCCGCGACAGTGAGTGCGCGCAGTTTGCGACGGAACCAGTGGGCGGAGGAGGCTTCGCCTGCGAACCAGACCCCCGTATCTTCCGTGAATTCTGTGCGCTCGGCCGCGGCCAGGAGCTGGGAGCCCGGGGCCTCGCCGCGGCGCCTGGGGAGCCAGGTCGTCGTAGCGCTGTCCGGGGCCTCCAGCTCTTGGTGGTCGCGTTCGTCGGCGACCTCGATGAATGCCTTGATCGTGCGGTGTGAGTGCTCGCGCTCAAGGATGGCGGCGATTGCTGGCAGCGAGGTCTCGTCGCCGAAGAGCGCCAGTGTCGCGGCGGCGGGGCTCGGGGCGCCGCTCGGGCGGGGGCCGCCGATGCGGGCTCGTGCTCCGATCGCGCACTCTGATGCCCAGCGTGGCATGGTGCCGACGCCGTGGAGGAAGAAGTCGATCGAGATCTCATCGCGTACCGGGTCGAAGCCGCGCACCGTGTACGCGCGACCGTGTTCACCGAATCCGTCGGGTTCGTCGACGAAGAGTTTCACCCAGGCGCCGGGTGTGTCGTGCACGGCGGCGATGAGGTCTGAGCCGCCGAGAGTGAGTCGGAGCATGTGCTCCGTTACCTGCTCGCGGGAAGTGACGACGACATCGCGCGAGATGATCGGGCGGCGATCGCCGCGGGGTGGACGTGTTGCTGTTGTGGCCATGGGTTCCTTCTTTTTCGAGGCATTGTGTCCCGTAATGCTATCTCCGTAGTTTCGGGGCAGCAAGTCTCGAAAGTGTTAGGGTGGGCTCATGGAGGAGCGCACACGACCCCTAGGCCGCCCGCGGAGCGAGGATGCTCGGCTTGCCGTCTTGCGCGCCGTCGACGACATGCTCGTTGATGAGGGGTACGCGGCGATGACGATGAAGGGGATTGCGGAGCGGGCGAAAGTTGGCAGGCAGACGCTCTATCGGTGGTGGTCATCGAAGGCCGAGATTCTGCTCGAGGCAAGCGCCGCTGATGCGGTACGTGAGCTGACGGTCGAGCCCGGTGTGGATGCTGAGGCCGACGTCATTGCATTTCTTGACGCCCTCTCGCGATTTCTGACCTCTTCTGACGCGGGGCTTGCCTACCGCGCCCTGCTTGGCGAGGCCCAGCATGACCGCAAGGTCGCGGAGCTGCTGCGGGGCACCGACGTGCTCGGAGACGCCGCACGCGCCTGTATTGCTGGGGCTCGTTCGCGCGGTGCGCTCGGAAATGCGCGGGGTGACGATGGGGCGCTCGCAGCCGAACTCGTCGGCCCGATCCTGTTTCGGACGCTCGTCGAGGGGTGGGCTGGAGACCCTGCCGGTATTCGTGAGATGGCGCGCCGCTTTCTCGCCCGCTGAATGAGGCGCGAGCCCCCGTGGGGCTGCGCTCGGCGGATCCGCGAAAGCGGAGGCTGCTCGCGCGCTCTGAGGTGACCCCTGGTACGCTAATCATCTGATGAACTGGATGGGGCCCGTGGACTGGGGAGCGAGCGCGCTGCGCGACTCCTCGATGACCGCTCCCTTTCTCATGTCGACTGGCGTGATCACCGGCGAGGATCGCGGCGAGCGGCCAGTGGCCCCGCCGCACAGTCACCCAGATCCGATGCTCGCCTGGTGTTACCGCGGCACCGTGTGGGTATATCTCGAGGATTCGATCTGGCGGCTCGCGCCCGGGCAGGGGATCTGGATCCCAGCTCACACGCCGCACACGGCGCGGCACGAGCGAGACGCCGTCGGCTGTTACACCTACATCCCCGACTCCGGGCTCGACGAGCCGGTCACCAGTGTGAGGCGGGTGCTTGTGCACCGCGCGGTGCAGGAGATGATGCTGCACCTGGGCAGCAATGATATGGATCCAGAGCTGCGCGTGCGCATCCAGGGTGTCCTCATCGAGATGTTGCAGCAGCCCTCGTCTGATCCGCTCGGGGACGCGGGGGAGATCCCTGTCCCCGGTGATGAGCGCGTGCGCCCGCTGGTTGAGACTGTGCTCGCGCACCCAGGCGACGTGCGAACAGCGCGCGAACTCTTCGCGCAGCACGGGTTACACGAGCGCACCGTGCTGCGAGTCTTCAGTAGCGATGTCGGCATGAGCTTTGGTCAGTGGCGCACCGGCGTCAGGATGACAGCTGCGGCACGCCTCATTGTCGGTGGCACTCCGGTGGGTGCCGCGGGAAATAAGTGTGGCTACGACTCAACGAGCGCGTTCTCCGCGGCTTTCAAGGGGCGGTTCGGGATGACGCCGCGGCAGTATGCGGCCCAAGCGCAGTCCGGTGACGCACACCGCTCATACTGGCGCTAAATCCGATGTTTGGCGGTTTTGAGGTAAAAGTCGTCTGCTCCGCAACACACTGCGGGCTCCCCGGCCCCTAGCATCAATGTGTTAGGTAAGGCTTACCTAACTTTCGCCGCAGTTTCGCGGCCCAGACCACCGCTTCCCGCAAGGAGAACAATGTTGCACGCTTCCGCGCGTTCAAAAACCCGGCGCCTCACAGGGGTCGCCGCGCTCGTCGCCGCCGCCGCGCTTGCCCTCGCTGGCTGCTCTGCTCCCGCAGACACCGCCCCCGAGAAGGGCACTGAGACCGGTGTGACCATCGAGCATGCGCACGGCTCCACGAACATTCCTGAAAAGCCGAAGCGGATCGTCGCCCTCGGCTGGATGACCCCTGACATCGTCGCGGCACTCGGCGAGAACCCCGTCGGGGTCGAAGAAGTATGGGGAGCCGATGAGAGCGGTTACCAGCCCTGGTTCAAGGACTTTGTCATGGAGCAGTACGGTGAGACGCCCGAGATCATCCCCTACGCCAAGGAAGGCCCGAACTACGAGGGCATCAAAGAACTCAAGCCCGATCTCATCCTCAGCCTGTACTCGGGTGTGACCGACGTCGAGTACGAGCGGCTGAGCGAGATCGCTCCGACAGTGCCCTACATCAAGGGCCCGTGGGATCCGAGCACCTGGGAAGACATGACCCGCACCGTCGGCAAGGCGATGTGGGAGGACGAGAAGGCTGAGGAGCTCGTCACCGAGACCGATGAGCTCGTCACCTCCCTCGCGGCCGAGCACCCCGAGTTCGAAGACAAGACCTTCGTCTGGGGTCTCACCCTCACCGAGGGCGGCACCGACCTCGGCGTCTACCTCGAATACGATCCGCGCGTGCGCATCACCGAGTCGCTCGGCTTCAAGTCGACGAGCGCGATGGATAGCTTCCTCGCGACGGCGGAGGGTGACAATTGGTACACGGGCGTGAGCCTTGAAAACCTCTACGACGTCGAGGCCGACGTGTTCGCGGCCTGGGGCGGCAGCAAGGCAGAGGGAACCGCAACGGTTGAGAATAAAATTATTTCGCGTTGGAACCCGATCGCGAACAACGCATACGTGATTTACAGTGACCAGGCAGAGGCGTCGGCGATCAGTGCGCCGACCGTGCTCTCGCTGCAGTACATCCTCCCGAAGTATGTCGACGATCTCGCAGCAGCGCTGCAGGGCAAGCCGACCAACACTGGCGAATGACACTGCGCCGGCACATGCCACAGCACCTCTCTGAGCGGGGCCGCGAGTCGGCCCCGCTTTCGGCGGTTCACCGCCCGGTGATCCGCCGTCGCGCCTGGGTGCTCTCGCTCGGGCTGATTGTCGCGCTTGGCGCGCTCGTGCTCACAGCGATCGCCTCGCTTGCGGTCGGCAGCCGGGCGATTGACCCGGGCACGGTGCTCGCCGCGCTCAGCTCCTACGACGACGAGAACCCACTGCATCTCATGGTGCGCGAACTCCGTGTTCCGCGCACCGTGTATGCGATCTTCATCGGCGCCGCGCTCGCGGTGTGCGGCGGGCTCATTCAGGCATTCACTCGTAACCCGCTTGCCGACCCCGGCATCCTCGGTGTGAACGCCGGTGCGTCGTTTGCGGTGACCTTCGCCGTCGGAGTGCTCGGATTCACCGCCCCCGGATCGTACGTGCCCTTCGCCCTTGGCGGGGCCTTCGTGCTCACTGTGCTCGTCTACCTGCTTGGCTCCGTCGGCCCTTCGGGCGCGACACCCATGAAGCTCACACTCGCCGGCGTCGCACTCGGCGCGGCGTTCACGGGCTTTACCACCGCGATCGTGCTGCAGAACAACTCCACCCTGCAGATCATGCGCTTCTGGGGCGTTGGCTCCGTTGCGGGCCGCGAACTCGAGCAGCTTGCATGGGCCGCGCCGCTCATCATCGCCGGTCTTGTGCTCGGCCTACTCAGTGCCCGATCGCTGAACGCACTTGCGCTCGGCGATGACCTTGCGCAGGCCCTCGGTGCCAGGATCCGCGTGACTCGGGTAGTCGTCATCGTCGCCGTCACCCTGCTCGCAGGCACCGCCGTCGCAGCGGCTGGCCCCATCGGCTTTGTCGGCATCATGATCCCGCACGCAGTGCGCTGGTTCACCGGACCAGACCAACGATGGGTGCTCAGTTATTCGCTCGTCGTCGGTGCAATCTTCCTGCTCCTCGCAGACATTCTCGGCCGAGTCGTGCTCCCCAACGGGGAACTCCGAGTAGGCATCGTCACGGGACTCCTCGGCGCCCCCGTGCTGATCGCGCTCGTGCGCCGCAGGCAGGTGAGCGGACTATGAGTCACCCTCAGCAGACCGTCGACTTCGGTCGGCGGGAATACCGCGTCGAAAACCGTTCTGTCGCGTGGTCGATCCCCGTACGCTCGGTGCTCGTGAGTATCGCGCTCGTCGTTGTCATCATCGTCGCCGGCATCGCTTCGATGACGATCGGGTCGTATGACGTGAGCTTCGGTGAGGTGCTGCGCGCCCTCGTCGACCCAAACGTCGACCCCGACACCCGGCAGGTCGTCTTCGAGTGGCGGTTCCCGCGGGTGCTCTTCGCGGTACTGTGCGGTGCGGCCCTCGCGCTCTCCGGCGGGATCTTCCAGTCGCTCACACGCAACCCACTCGGATCCCCCGACATCATTGGTTTCGGTGTCGGCGCCCAGTTTGGTGTGACGCTCATGATGGTCGGGCTCGGGTTGAACACGTACATGTATAAGGCAGCCGGTGCGCTTGTTGGCGGGCTCATCACCGCGCTGCTCGTGTACGCGCTCGCGATGAAGCGCACTGTGTCATCGTTCCGGCTCATCATTGTCGGCATCGGTGTCTCGGCCGGCCTTGGCTCACTCACCTCATGGATACTCATATCGGTGAGCGTCGAGAAGGCGATGATGGCCGCGACCTGGGGTGCAGGTTCCATTGCGTCCCTCGGCTTCGATCAACTGCTGCCAGCAACCGTCGTATTCGCGATCGTCGCAATCGCAGCGCTCCCGCTGAACCGCACGTTGCCCGTGCTCGAGATGGGCGACGATGCTGCGACCGCGCTCGGCGTGCACCCCGGGAGAACACGTTTCGCCGCTATGGTGCTCGGTGTCGCGCTCGTCGCGCTCGTGACTGCGGCCGCCGGCCCGATCTCGTTTATTGCGCTTGCCGCCCCTCAGATCAGCCAGCGGCTCACCCGCACGAACACCCCAATGGGAACGCTTCCCCTCATGCTCACCGGAGCCGCGCTTGTGGTCGTCTCAGACACCGTTGCACAGCTCTTCATGGTGCCTGTCGGCGTGATCACTGTCTCCGTCGGCGGCCTCTACCTCGCCTGGCTGCTCGCAGCCCAGTACGCGCGCCGCGCGTGAAAGGAACCACTATGACTGCCTCGCTCATCGCGCGCGATGTGGCCCTCGGCTACAGTGACGAACCCGTCATCTCAGACCTCACCCTCGAGGTGCCAGACGGCTCGTTCACGATCATCATCGGGCCAAACGCGTGCGGCAAGTCGACGCTGTTGCGCGGGCTAGCCCGGCTTCTCAAGCCCTCCGCGGGCAGCGTGCTGCTCGACGGAACCGCGATCCACTCGCAAAAGTCGAAAGAGGTCGCGAAGCGGCTCGGCTTGCTGCCACAATCCTCGCTTGCTCCAGACGGCATTACCGTCGCGGATCTTGTCGCGCGCGGACGCTTCCCACACCAAAACGCGATGCGCACCTGGAGCCAGGCTGATGAGACTGCTGTGGCGGAGGCCATGGC
>JAGNOB010000447.1 GCA_017990305.1 Leucobacter sp. | reverse complement strand
CCCGCTCCCCGCAGCTGTCCAGGAAGGCTTCGCCGCCGCGATGGGGCAGTCGCTGCTGATCCCGGTCGCCGTCATCGCCCTGGGTGCGGCACTCACGCTCGCGTTCGCGCCGCGGCCGCCCCGCACGGGCCCCGTGCGCGTCGAAGCGCCGCCGTCGAAGGCCTCCTAACGCACGACACGGGCGGCGGGCACGACGGGCAGCCGCCCGGTTGTCCCCGCCGCCCGGTACGCTCATGACATGAGCATGGGTGGAGGCGGCGGTGGCCGCGGGGGAAGGGTGTCTGGCGGCGACTTCGCCGCGCAGCGCAAACTGAACGAGGCCGCCCCGAAGGTGGATCGCTTGGGCGCGCGCATCGCCGAGCTTTTCAAGCCGTACAAGGGGCCGCTCGTCGTCATCGTCGTGCTCGTGCTGTTTTCGGCTGCGCTCGGCATCATGCCGCCGCTGATCACGCAGCGCGTCTTTGACGAGGGGCTCTTCCCGGTCGAGGGCGGCGGGCCGAACATGCAGGTGCTCGCGTGGCTCGTCGGCGCGATGATCGCGGTGTTCGTCATCTCGGCGCTGCTCGGGATCGTGCAGACCTACTTCACCGCACGCGTCGGTAATCGCGTCATGGGCGACCTACGCGTGAAGCTCTTCTCGCATCTGCAGTCGATGGAGCTCGGATTCTTCACTCGCACGAAGACCGGCATCATCCAGTCCCGTTTGCAGAACGACGTCGGCGGGGTCGCGAACGTGCTCACGAACACGGTGTCGAACGTTATCGGCAACACTGTCACCGTGATTGCTGCGGCCGTCGCGATGATCCTGCTCAGCTGGAAGCTCACGATCATCGCGTTGATCCTCATGCCCGTGCTCGTCATCGCGCAGCGTCGCGTCGGTCAGGTGCGCGCCCGCATCGCTGGCAAGACTCAGGAGTCGCTGTCTGAGATGAGTGCGATCACGCAGGAGGCGCTGTCGGTGTCTGGCGTGCTTCTCGCGAAAACGTACTCACGGCAGACCGCTGAGACCGACCGCTACGCGAACGAGAACACCACCCAGGTCTCGCTGCAGGTGAAGCAGGCGATGAGCGGCCAGGTGTTCTTCGCGCTTGTGAACGTCTTCCTTTCCGCGGTCCCCGCGATCGTCTACCTGGTCTCGGGATGGCTTATCGTCCGTGCGACAGGGCAGGGTCTTGACGCGGGTATTACGGCCGGCACGATCGTCGCGTTCACGACGATCCAATCTCGGCTGCTGTTCCCGCTCATGGCGCTCATGCGCGTTGCGCTCGACCTCCAGACCTCGAGCGCGTTGTTCGCCCGAATCTTCGAATACATCGACCTCAAACCCCAGATCGTCGACAAGCCGGGTGCGCTCGAGCCCTCCGAGGTCTCGGGTGAGGCCGGCCGCATCGTCTTCGATGACGTGGTCTTCGCGTACCCGGATGCTGGCCCAGACGATCGCCCGACGATTGATCACGTCTCGTTCACGATCGAGCCGGGCGAGTTCGTCGCATTCGTCGGCGCGTCTGGCTCTGGCAAGACCACCATCGGGTCGCTCATCCCGCGGCTATACGACGTGCGTGACGGTTCGGTGAGCTACGGCGGGGTCGACGTGCGCGACCTCAAACAAGAGGCGCTCATGGACCGTATCGGTGTCGTCACGCAGGAGCCGTACCTGTTCCACGCGTCGATTGGCGACAACCTGCGCTATGCGAAACCCGACGCGACCGATGAAGAATTGATCGCCGCCGCAAAGCTTGCGAACATTCACGACACGATTGACTCGTTTGCCGGCGGCTACGACACGATCGTCGGCGAGCGCGGCTACCGGCTCTCCGGCGGCGAAAAGCAGCGTATTGCGATCGCGCGCGTGCTGCTGAAGAACCCACGCGTGCTCGTGCTCGACGAGGCGACGAGTGCGCTCGACACCGTGAACGAGCGCATCGTGCAGCGCGCGCTCGATGACGCCCGTGCCGGGCGCACGACGATCGCGATTGCCCACCGACTGTCAACCGTCGAGGGTGCGGACCGCATCTTCGTGCTCGGCGCGGGGCAGATCCTTGAGCAGGGCACGCATCAGGAGCTACTCGCACTCGGCGGATCCTACGCAGAGTTGTACGCGCAGCAGAGCTGAGTGGGGGTGCGACGCTCGCGCGCTGACCTGCCGGCCCGCACGTGCCAGCACTGGTAGGGAAAACCCGAACGCGCGTCTCGGGTCACCCTGGTGCCGCGGGGCTTCAGCGGGCTCTAACGTAGAAGCATGAGCAACCCATTGGGACACCAGGCCGCGGCGGTAGCACCGGCTGCCCTCGCGCGGACACGACCGCCGCTACGCATTGTCACGACCATCCTGCACCTCGTGGCGCTCGGACTCGGTGGCTCGTTGGTCTTCGCACTCACTATGGTGCTGCTCGGCCTAGGCCTCGGGCTCATGCTTGTCTTCGGTATCGGGCTACTGTTCCTCGTTGCGCTCATTTACGTCTTGTTTGGCCTCGCCTGGTTCGAAACTGAGCGAGTCAACGGACTGTACGATCTCAGCGGCCCACCCCTGCGCACAGCGGCTCAACGCGGGGAGGGCCTCGGCGGGTTTATCC
>JAGNOB010000446.1 GCA_017990305.1 Leucobacter sp. | reverse complement strand
GGTTGCTCGTCTCAAGCACTGAGAGCATCTGGTACGTGAGCGCGGTGAAGTCGCCGAGGGAAGCGGGATCCTCGGACACCGCGGGAATGGGCTGCCCGGAGTCGGCAGGCACGCCAGACGGCGGTGCAGCGGGCGAGTCGGCGGGAGGCCTCGCCACCTCTTCCCCGCCCCACGTGCCCGCTGCGAGCTCGGCCGCTGAGCGGGCCCACTGGGAGCGGATCGTCGTTGTTGGCGCGAGCGCGAGGGCGCGCGCGCCGTTGCGCCTCGCGAGTTCGAGACCGACGAGGGTCTTGCCCGAGCCGGGAGGGGCGACGATGTGCAGCGGGCTCTCGGGAACCGCGCCGAGTGCCTCGAAGATCGAGAGCTGAGAACGCCGAAACGTGCCGGCGAACTCCCACGATGAGAGCGGCTCTGCCGCGCTACCCATCGAACACGCCCCTGTCGTCAAAGCGGAGTCGCAGGGCCTCGGGCCGCGCGCGGCCGGGCGCCCGTCCCTTCTGCCGGGACGAGGCACCAGCGGCGTCGGCGACGAGCGCGCCGCGCAACCGCTTGGCGACGTCCGTTCCCCGCGCGTACTCGAAGCGCACGATCGCCCGTACGAGTTTTGCACCGCGCGCGGCGGGATCCTTCGGGTCGATGGGTGTCGGTCCGAGTACTTCGACGCCGGCGAGTTGGTCTGGCGTATGGAGAGCGGCGATTGCGCGATCCACCTCGGCAGGGCCGCCCGTGACGCTCGCGACGCGCACCGCGGGCGGGTAGCGCAGCGCCTGCCTGTCGCGGAGCTCATTGTGGAGCCACTCGTCGATGCGGCCCGTCACGAAGGCCTGCACGACGGGCCCACCGCCGGAGGCCATGAGACAGTGGCCGTCGGGCGCGGCGAGCGCGGCAGCGTTCTCCCACCAGCGCAGGCAGTCTTCGCCTGCACGCAGGTGCTCGAGGCCGAGCAGCCGCTCAGCGTCGAGCAGGATCACGGCGCGGTACCCGCCAGCTGCGAGCGGCTCAGCTCCGCGAGTCGCAACAACGATAGCCGGGCGGGCATCAACGCGCTCCCGGGGGTGGTCGCCGTCGGAAAGCAGCACCCGGAACCCGCGGAACTGCCGTTCAAACTGCTCGACGGTGCGGGCGGACCCCATGCCGCGCTCGGCGAGCCGATTGCCGCCACAGCCCTGGCACGCCCATCCCCCTGCGTGTTCGCCGCACCACCGGCACGCAGCCCGGCCGGCGACACGGAAGCCGATTGGCCCGCCGCAGGCGGTGCACCGGGCGAGATCGCCGCAGTCGCCGCAGACCGAGACCGGCGCGTACCCGGGCGTCGCGACCTGCACGAGCACGGGACCGGTCCGCAGCCCCTCGCGGATCGTGCGCGCGGCAAAGTCGGGCACGCGGCCCGCGAACGCGTCGGGCGCGACCGAAGCATCGGCGTGGAAGACGCGCGTGCGGCGCGGCGGGTTCTCCTGGTCTTTCACGTAGCCGATGAGTGCGAGGCGTTCGACCTCCGCGCTGCGGGCGTGCGCGGCGAAAAAGAGCCCAGCGCCTGACTGCTCGGCGCGCACGAGCGCGGCGTCGCGCGCGTGGACGTAGGGGGCGAGTGGCTCGGCGAGCACGGGGTCGCCGTCGTCCCACATAAGGATCGCGCCGAGCTCGTGCGCCGGCGCGTACACAGCCGATCGGTTGCCGATGATGATGCGCGGCACTCGGTCAAGCGCGCGCAGGAAACTCGTGTAGCGCTCGCCGTTCGACTGCCGAGCATCGACGCGCACGACATCGTCGGCGCCATACGCCGCGAGCGCGTTCTGCAGCTGATCCTGGTCGCGATAGTCGGGCAGGACGACGATGGCGCTGTGCCCCGTGTCGAGCACGGCAATCGCGAGGTGCGCGAGGCGCGCGGCCCAGCCTCCCACCCACTCCCCTGTCGGGAGGCGAATCGGTGAGTGCGTTGCTGTGAAGGCGAGGCGATCCCCTGCGACGAGCTGTAGGGCGATGTCTCGGGCGTCAGCGTCTGGAAGCGCCGTTCCTGTCGGCGTTTCGGTCGCTTCGCCGTCGGCCTCCGGGGAGAACTCAGTGGGCTCGCTGAGTTCGGAGCGCCCGCCGGGCTCAGCGGGCTCGGCAGTCTCAGCGGGATCAGCGCGCTCAGCAGTCTCAGCAGTCTCAGCAGGCTCAGCAGGCTCAGCAGCCTTCCCCGCGAGGGCGAGGTGCTGCTTCTCGACGCGCACCTGCCTGCCAGGGATCGCAAGTCGGAGGATGTCTCCGGCTGAGCCGCCTGCGCGGTCGGCGACGGCGCGTGCGAGTCTCCAGATTTCCGGGGTGAGCTGCGGCACAGGGCTGACGATGTCAGCGATCGGCGACAGCTCGCCGCCGAAACTACTCGATTCGGAAAAACCGATGACGTACCCGAAGGCCTTGCGCTGTTGATTTCGGAACGGCACACGCACCCGCTGCCCGACCCGCAGCTCGCCTGCAAGCTCGTCAGGCACAGCGTAATCGAAGAGATGGTCGAGCTGCGGCAGCGCCGAATCGAGCAGAACCTCTGCGACCGCGCGGCCGTTCGGGGTTTCTGCCTCGAGGCAGCTACACGT
>JAGNOB010000445.1 GCA_017990305.1 Leucobacter sp. | reverse complement strand
GCACCTGGGCGCCGCTCGCCTGACGCACGAGCCCACCGTGCAGCGCGTCAAGCAGTATCCGAGCTGCCGCGTCTGGGTCACCCACCCGGGGCAGTTCGAGCGCCCGTATCAGGGCGGCAACGTAGCTCCGCTGCTGCGCGAACCCCTCTGCAAGCAGCGCCGCAGACGGCCCGTGCGCGAGGTCAGCGATGAGATCGCCAATACCCGCCATGGCGGCGTGGGCCGACGGCGCCGCAAACGTGGCCCGAGCGAAGGCCCTGAGCTCCGTAAGTGGCTGTTCGGTTGTCGGCTCCGATGGGATGCTGCCAATCCAGTGCTCGCCGAGCGCACGCAGCAGCCCGCCGCGCGAGCCGAATCGTTTCACGAGCCCAGCCGGGCTCAGGCCAGCCGCCGGCGCGACCTCGGCAAGCGACCAACTCGTTGCCGGCCATTTACGTTGAGCGAGATAGTCGGAGATTCGCGAAACGACCTCGGCATCTGGGACGGTAATGGGTCTGGCCATAGGGTTAGTGTACGACCATTCACTAATGCGCGTCAACGCTCTCTTGGTAGCCACAGCCCGCCACTCACCGACCACACGAACGCACCTTCGAGCCACACCGAACATTCGGACTGGCGCTTTTCGAAGATGTGTTCTATGATGATCTACAGAGCTTGTTGGCGACCGCGATTTCGTCCAGTGCAGGGCCAGTCTTCATTCCAGCGAAGTGCGCAGCAGCTCGAACTGATCCATACGGATCCATCGCCTCACGATGAGGCCGAGCACGCACCGTGTCTGCACACAGCACCGCGTGCTGATTGCCGCTACGCATCGAGAAGATCGCGTGGCTTTGAAAGGACATACCCACATGCATACCAAGAACATCACCCCCATCCGCCCCGCGCCACGTACTCCGTACCACTCGCTCGGCGGAGACGCGAAGATGCGGATTCCCGAGTGGGCGCAGCACCGCTCCGTCTACCGCAGCGCAGGCCGCACGCTGTACGTCGTCGAGACTGACACCCTCGCTGACGCACGCCGCGACCTCGCCCGCCTCGACCACGCAGGTTGGAACGTTTCGGTCGAGGCCGACGGCCCGGCCGCGCGCATCGCGCTGAGCCGCGCCGCGTAACCAGACGACATCACACAGCCCCGTCACCCCGCGCCAGCGGGGCGGCGGGGCTGTGTTGTTCCCCGCTCCACGTAGCAGTAGGTCACATAGCTGCCAGGCGCCAGGCGCCGGAGCTACACTGGCCGCATGAGTGACGTAGAACTTGCCACAGTCGAGAGTTTCGCGCTGGATCACACGAGGGTGCTCGCCCCCTACGTGCGTCTCATCGGAGTCGAGCACGGGCCCAAGGGCGACGCAATCTCAAACTTCGACATCAGGCTGGTGCAGCCCAATGAGGGCGAGATCCCGACCGCGGGCCTGCACACCATCGAGCACACCATCGCGGCGCTGCTGCGCACCCGCTTCGAAGGTCTCATCGACATCTCGCCGTTCGGCTGCCGCACCGGCTTCCACATGATCGTGTGGGGCGAACCTTCGGCGGCCGAGGTAGCCACGGCAATCAAGTCTTCGCTCACCGACCTCGTCGAGCGCATCGAGTGGGCTGACGTGCCCGGTACGACGATCGAGAGCTGCGGCAACTACCGTGACCACAGCCTGCACTCCGCGAAGGAGTGGGCGAAACAGGTGCTTGCCAAGGGCATCAGCGTCGACGCGTTTGACCGCAGTGTGATCGCCTAGCCCAACGCGACTAGCCGACGAGGCGTGCGCGCACCTCTCTGGCCCGCGCACGCACCGCCTCGGCGTCGAGCGTCTGGTGCGCGCCATCCGCATACACGTGACGGCCGCCGATAAACACGTGGCGCACATCACTGCCAGTCGCACCGAACACGAGGTGGGCGACGAGCGACTCCACAGGCACGGGCGCTGCGGCGGTGACGGTGAGATCCACCGCGACGATGTCGGCGAAGCGTCCGACGGCGAGCGCCCCCGAGTCAGGGAAGCCGATCGCCGACGCTCCCCCGCGGGTCGCAATGTCGATCGTCTGCGGGCCGAGCACGGCCGCTGCGTCCTGCCGCGCGCCGCGGTGCAGGATCGTCGCGTGCTTGAGCTCCTCGAACAGGTCGAGCGAGTTGTTGCTGGCGACCGAGTCGGTGCCGATCGCGAGCGGCAGTCCGGCCGCGATCATCTCGGGGAGCGGGGCGATGCCGTTGCCGAGTTTGAGGTTCGACACGGGGTTGTGGCTCACCGAGGTACCCGTCGCCGCGAACGTAGCGATCTCATCGCCGGTGATGTGGACGCAGTGTGCCGCGTGTACATCGGCGTCGAAGAAGTCGAGCGAGGCGAGGTGGTCGCCCGGGGTCTTGCCGTACTGTTCGCGGATCTGCGCGACCTCCGCCGCGGACTCCGAGATATGAGTGTGGATCGGGATGCCGCCAGCGAGCGCTCGCTCGCGCACCTCCCGCAGGAACTCGGGCGTGCACGTGTACGGGGCGTGCGGGCCGAAGCCGACGCGCACGAGCGGGTCCTCCCGGTATTTCTCGGCAAGCCGCTCAACCTCGTCGAGCACCTCTGCACCAGTCATCGAAGAC
>JAGNOB010000444.1 GCA_017990305.1 Leucobacter sp. | reverse complement strand
CTTCAGCTGCAGGGCGACGTGTGCAGCGAGCCGGGCGCCATCAGCTCCACCGGGTGAGCCTGCGGCGTGACTCCGTTTGCGGCAAGGAGTGCGGTGCGCAGCCGGTCTTCACGCACCAGCTGCGCACCGCGATTCGCGCGCCAACACACTTCTGGGGTGCGCTCCCGGCTACCGGCTCACGCGTGGGTCCCTCATCAAATCCACGAGTAGAGCAGCACCGCAAATGGCGGGACAAGCACGACGGAGGCGATGCCGTACACCATGAGCTGCTTGAAGAGCAGCTGCCGCTTGTCCTCTGGGGCCGCTGCCATGAGGAAGCCTCCCGTTGGTCCGAGCGGATTAATGTCGACCAGGACCGAGGACATTGCGACCGCGATGAGCGCGCCGACTGGGTTGATGCCCGCTTCGATCAGTGGCGGCAACAGAGGCACAGCGGTCGCGAAGACCGCGAGCGAGGACGCAAAGAATGAGGTCAGGCCCGCGATGTAACAAATTGCGAGCAGCGTGAGCAGTGGCGCTCCTTCGAAGGTCAGGAAGCCGCTGATCCGCTCGAACGCACCCAGGTGCTGCATGAGTCCGATGTAGGTGAGGATGCCGGTAATGAGGAACACGACGCCCCACGGCATCTTCGCGATCAGCGCGCTCGCCTCGATGCGGAACGTCAGCTGCAGCACGAGCGCGAGCGCCATCGCGAGGAAGCCAACGTTGAGGCCGAACACGATTGCGAGCACAACGAGCACGACAAACCCGATGACAGTCGCTGCGCGTGCTGGCGTGAGCTTGGGAGCAGGCTCGGTTGTGGCGGGGAGGCTGGTATCGGCCCCCACGAAAATCCCCTTCTTCGCGCGACGCTTGGCAAAGAAGCGCTCGAGCACGATGAAGACGATGCTCATCAGCAGTCCCGTACCAAGGCTTGCACCGAACAGGGCGAGCGGAAGCCAATCAGGCGACGCAATCTCGGCGGTTTTGAAGAGATTCGCTGCCGTGATTCCGAACACACCGATCGGTGAGTACATGCCGGCGATAATGCCGAACTCCGTGACCAGTGCGGCGAGGAAAATCGACATGTTGTAGCGGGCCGCGAACGCAAGCATGATGGGTGCCAACAGCGCAATAGCCGCGCCGGGGAGCATTCCTACCGCGGGCAAGAGCGCGGAGAAGCCAAAGATGATCCATGGCAGCGCGGCCGTTCCCCGTGTGAGGAGCTTCGCAGATTGCGCAAGCATCCAGTCGACCGTGCCGTTCACCAGAGCTACCGCGAACAAGCAAGTTGCCCCGACTACGAGGATGAAAAAGTCTCCGGGGAAGAAGTCGATGAGCTCACTCGTCGATATCCCCGCGTACAGGGAAACAAAGAACGCGGCCACAAATGCCGCGAGGCCTAGATGGAAGCCCCGGATCAGTGTTCCTAGGAACAGGATCAAGAGCACAATTACAGAGAGATCTGCGGGATTCATACATCGTCCTTGATTGCGTCGTTACATTGAGGAGGGTACTGCCGCGGGCGTCAGCGCCCGCGCGACCAGAGAGCCGTGAGGCACGGGTGCGAGAGGTCGAATTCGATGCCGAGGCCAGGTTTCTCACTCACCTCGAGCATGCCGCCCGTGATGCGCTCCTGCCCCCCGACGAGATCGCTCCGCCACGGCACCTCGCCGAACGCAAACTCGAGCGTTGAGGCGTTGTCGCAGACGGCGAAGATGTGAGCACTCGCGCTCGTCGCTACTGGGCCGGCCGGGTTGTGCGGGGAGATCTGCAGGTGGGGGGCCGAAGCGGCCACGTCCAGAAGGCGCTGGATGCCACCAACGTGTTTCACGTCGGGCATGAGGATATCGATGAGCCCCTCGGCGACAGCGGCTCGCGTCATCTCCGGAGAAAAGGCCTGCTCCCCTCCGGCGAGCGGCAGCGTCGTTGCCTGGCGAAGCGCCCGCTGGCTCTCGATATCGGTCACGTGGACAGCGTCTTCGATCCACGAGACGCCGAGGTCTTCGAGTGCAGGAATGAGCTCGAGGGTTTCGTCGAAGGTCAGGTGGTGATGAAAGTCGACGCGCACGTCGATGTCGTCTCCCACTGCGGCCCGAACTGCGCGAACTCGCTCGAGTCCGGCGGCGTGCAACGCAACGCCCTCCGCGGGCACGTCGAACGGCGCGCATTTCACCGCGCTAAATCCGGCGTCCACTGCTTGAGCTGCCATGCCGGCGACGGTTTCTGGGCTGCGTGCGCCAGCCATTCGGTTGATGTTCGCGTACACAGCCGCTGGGCGCGATCTCGGTGCGCCCAACCAGGCCCACAGCGGCATGTCCGCCTGCCGCGCTGCCGCGTCGCAGATCAGCTGGTCGATCGCACCCATCACGGTCGCAGCTGCAAATTGCGCACTCTGCTCCTTCGACTCAACCCAGACACGAAGATCTTCACGGATTGCCGCGTGCTCCTGAACGATTGGGCGGCCGCCGATCATCGCAACGGCCTGATCCACAAGCGAGATCAGGCGGGCTGAGCTCACCCCCGAGTCCGAGCACTCCCCCACGTACGTTCGTTCCTTGTTGGGGCCGGAAAGGACAAGAAAGTGCCATTTCGTTCGGCTGC
>JAGNOB010000443.1 GCA_017990305.1 Leucobacter sp. | reverse complement strand
TACCTCTGGCGCAGCGGCTCGGGAGCCCAACCCTGGGGCTTGCCGCTTGGGCCGTACCCGCAGTCATCGCGCTCGTTGCCTGGGCGACGTTTATGCCGCTGCGCCGCGAGCGTATCGAAGCGAACCCAGCTGCGGTCGATCCCGCTCAGTCCGTGCAGCCTTCCGAGACGTCGGATCCGGCGACCGCTCGCGCAGCCGCTCGGCGCGAGCCCTTCCCGGCCGGAACGTGGTTGCTTGCGACCTTCTTCGCGATCCAGGCACTCCTGAGCTACGTGCTCATGGGCTGGCTGCCGAGCGTCGCGACCGACGCAGGGCTGTCTGCAGAACGGGCCGGGCTGTTGCTCGGCATCGCGATGGCGGTCGGAGTGCCAGCGACAGCGATCATCGTTCCCCTCACTCGCGGGGTGAAACGAATGCGGCTCGGCTTCGTCATTGTCGGAACAGCTAGCCTCACCGGAATGCTCGGAATGCTGCTTGCGCCCACCGCGCTGCCCGAGGCCTGGGCTGCGTTCCTCGGGCTCGGTATGTGCGCGTTCCCGCTCGCGCTGGCGCTCATAGCGGGCCTTGGCAAGGACGCCGCAGAATCAGCACGCGTATCGACGGCCGTGCAATCTATTGGCTACACCGTTGCGACGCTCGGGCCGCTCGGGGCTGGGGCAATCAGGCAGATGACTGGCGGCTGGACCTGGGTGCTCGCGCTGCTCATGGTGGGGGCCGTGGCGCAGGTTATCGTCGGCCTGCTTCTGACACAGGTGGTCGGCACACGCCGGGCGTCTGCGGAACGCTAGGGCCTGTCGTCGGAGCGCTAGCGCCTGTCGTCGGAGCGGGGATCCTCTTCGTCTTCGTCGTCCTCGTGGGCGTTTCCGAGATCGGGGAGCACGATCACACCGGTCTGTAGCGCCTCGTCGATCACGGCCTCGACCTGGCGCTGACGGCGTAGCTGCACACGACTGAGCGCCCGCTGCTCAGGGAGGCTCCAGCCGAAGCGCACCGCGAGCAGCCGCAACAGCGTAGTCACGACGACACAGGCGAATCCCGCGATAAGCACAGGCACATCGAAGGCCAGTAGCCCGAGCAAGACGATGATCCCGCCCATTGACGCGACCGCGTAGAACGACCCGACGTGCATCAGCGCGATGGGAATGTTGAGGATAATGTCGCGCAGCACACCGCCACCGACCGCGGACACCGTGCCGATGAAGAGTGCGGGCACAACGGGAAGTCCCATCGCGAGCGCCTTCGTCGCGCCAATCGCCCCAAACATTCCGATGCTCACCGCGTCGAGCAGCGTGACCACCGGGTCAACCTTGCGGAAGAGCCGCGGCACCAGCATGCCGACGAACGCGGCGAGCGTTGCCGTCAACAGATACCAGTTGATCGAGAAAGCCGCCGGCGTAGTGCTCAACAGAATGTCGCGCAGGAATCCGCCGCCAATACCTGAAGCGATGCCGAGGATGGCGACACCAAGCAGGTCGAGCCGCTTGAATCCTGCTGCGAAGAGGGCGCCCTGCAGGCTTCCGACGCCAACTGCTGTGAGTTCCGCCCAGAGAGGCATCGTGAATGTTTCGTCGATCACGAAACCATTCTCCCGCATGCGGGGCGACGCTGGGCTACGGGGCAGCCGCGCGGGCTATGCGTCGGCGTCGCTGGGTCGCCGCCTCGCCCGATCCGCCCCGCTTCTGAGTTCCCCGGCGTAGCCAGCGAGCGAGCGATGATACTTCGGGAGGAACGGTATGAGCGCCTCAATAGCGGTAGCCAAAGCTTCACCCTCACGGCCGGCAGAATGCAGCGCGAGAGCAAGGAACGCGTCGGGCGCGGCGCCGAGCTCGGCGCGCCGGTCTGTGCGCTCCAACACTTCGATCGCCTCGTCTGTGCGTCCGAGGTTGCGGAGGGTGGAAGCGTACTGAATGTCGAGTGCGGCCCGGGACTCGCCAGAAAGACCGAGCGCGATGGCTCGCTCGTAGAGTGCAGCCGCTTCTAGCCCGTTACCTGCCGAATCGTTCGCGCCGCCGAGTTGAAACGGGCCGCGAGGGTCGTCTGCCGGAAGCTCGGCTACGAGTGCGGTGATGCGACGGAGCACCTCGGTCTCGCTCGCCTGCTGATCTGCCCAGACGGCGTCCACGCGTTCTTGCCAGGTGACTGCAGCTGCGCCGTTTCCGCCCGAGGTGTGCATGCGACCACTCTACTGACCGAAGCAGCGACCACTCCACCCAACGCGAAGAGACATGCTTTCGGCGAGGTAAGCCATGATCCGCTGCATAGTAGCCATTACTTCGCAGAGGTCATGGCTGTTGAGGGGGTGGGGCGGGTGCTTGCCTTGCCTTGGCAAAAGCAAAGGCAAAAGCGAAAGCAAAGGGAAACGCAAGGGAAAGAGAAAGGGGGTGGTGGGGCCGAAGCCCCACCACCCCCTCTCCGAGAGACGAAACTACTTCGCGACGCCCGGGTGGGTCATCGAGAGCAGATCGAGGGACTTGTCGAGGTCGGCCTCGGTGACCTCGCCGCGCTCCACGTAGCCGAGGTCGATGACGGCCTCGCGCACGGTGATGCCCTCTGCGACCGAGTGCTTGGCGATCTTCGCCGCCGCTTCGTAGCCG
>JAGNOB010000059.1 GCA_017990305.1 Leucobacter sp. | reverse complement strand
CGTCTCGCGGCTTCGGAGCGTCACCGAGCACATGCGCGAGCCCCGAAGCGCTCGCGAGCGCGAGGAACAGCCCGATCGCAATTCGGCGATTATCGTTCACCGTGGATGGGTTGTTGAAGAGCCAAAGAGCGAAGCCGCCCATGATGATTGGCAACCCGAAGGCGATCCTGCCAAACAGCGCGCCGAAGGTCCAGGTGTCGAGCTGCGTAGCGACGCTGTTGCCAATGAGGAACCATTCGATCACAGCGCCAACGAGGGCGAGCAGCACCAGCAGCATCGGGAACCCGTCGCGCCGCGACTCAGGTTCGAGCGGCTCCGACCGGAAGGCCCTCGCGCCAGCACCGACGGCATGCGCGAGGCCACGCCAGGCACGCACCACAATGCTCTCGGTCGGTTGCTCGGCCATGATCACTTTCGTCGTCGCCGAGGTACGTGTCGACCCTTTCGAGGACGATGCGGGTGTTTGGGCACCCTTCGAACGGGTGCTCTGCGATCCGGTGGATCGACTCGAGCCCCCGCGCGACGAAGCGTTTTTGGCCATGTGAATACGGTACAAGCCGCCGCTGACAATGCCGGGACGACTGGCGGCGCGCCCCAGACTCGGTTCCAGCGGCGCAGTTTCCGCGGCTTAGAAGCCGACGCCTCGGTTCGCCATGAACGGGCGCGGGTTCTGCGGAACTCCGCCGACAAGGGTCTCAAAGTGCAGGTGCGGTCCGGTCGAGTTGCCTGTGCTGCCAACGAGCCCGATCACCTGGCCTGCGCTCACAGGCTGCCCGAGTCCAACGGATGGAGTGAACTGCATGTGCCCGTACAGCGTCGAGACTCCGCCACCGTGGTCGATGCGCGCCATATTTCCGTAGCTGTACTCGCCCGCCCATCCTGCGAAGGAGACGGTGCCGCTGGCCGCTGCGTAGACGGGGGTACCCTGTCCAATCGCGAGATCGATACCGGTGTGACCGTAGTATCCCCACCATTCGGTCGAGACCCAGTATCCGCCCGGAAGCGGGTTCGTCCAGCCTGAGGTGGTGACGCCGCCGTTGCCCGGATTACCGCCGCCGGTGTTACCGCCACCGGGGTTTCCGCCGCCGGTGTTACCGCCACCTGGGTTGCCGCCTCCCGGGTTGCCGCCACCGCCGTTGTTCGCGTTTGCTGCAGCTTCTTCTTGCGCCTTGCGAATAGCTTCAAGCCGCGCAGCCTCTTGGCGCTGCCGCTCCTGCTCCTCGAGCACCAGGCGCTCCTGGTAACCCTTGGTCGTCGACGTCGTCTTGTCTTCGAGCGCTGCGAGCTGCTGCTCGAGTTGCTTCTGCTGCTTCTCCTGCTCGAGCTGCTCGGAGCGGGCAGCGTCTGCAATCTCCGCCGCCTTCTGCTGGTTCTCTTCAGCTTCTTTCGCGAGCTTGTCGCGCTCTCCGCGAGCGGAATCAGCCTGCTCACTCAGAGTCTGTGCGGAGTTCATCGCCCGCTCGGCGTTCTGCCAGATCGTCGTGTTTCGCTCGGTTGCCTTCTCAGTCTGCGCGAGGCGATCGAGCAGCGCATCGGCGGTGCTGCCGTCGGATTCGAGGAACAAGCTGAGGTTTCTGTCGACACCGCCAGAGCGGTAAATCTGCGACACGAGGGCAGCTGCCTGCTCCGAGGCCTGAGTCGCCTCGGCCTCGCTCGACTTCGCCTGCGTCTCGAGCGCTTCAAGACGTGCCTGTGCGTCACGAAGCTGGCTTGCAGCCTGGTCGTATTTCACCGATGCAGCCTCGGACTCGGCGCGTGTGCGCTCGACTTCCTGCTCTACGCGGACGAGCAGGTCTTTGATCTCCTTGACCTTGCCCGCTGCCGCTGACTCGTTCTGCTTCGCATTCTCTACGTCCTGCCAGGTCGGCAGATCGGAGACGATGGCGGAAGCCGGAGATACGTGGCCAACCCCGATCCCGCTCAGGAGCACCGCGCCAGCCGCGGCAATTCCGAGTGCGAGCCCCGCTCTGCGACGCAGTCGTGACTGTGGCTTACTCGTCATCGTGAGATCTCGCTCCCTGTGATCGTGGGTGCTGCTGCCGGTTCAGGCAAACAACTATCGTCGGTAACTTACCAGTTGAGCTTCAGGGTTTCTAGATCCGCCTCCCAGAAAACTCCCGAGTGTCAATTAGCGCTTTACGACTCGCCGCAGGATTGCCCGCGCCTCTGGCACCCGGAGAAGCACGAGCATCGTGATATATACGACCCCCATAACCGCCGAGATTGCGAGCGCAAAGACCACGGCGAGCATCAGACCGTAGTCGGGAACCAAACCTGTCGCGAGGCCGTACAGCAGCATGCCTACTATGAGCGTCGGCACCGCAGCGATCAGATAGCGCACCACACTTGAAGCGAGGTCGCTGCCGCCGATGCTGCCGAGCCTTCGGCGCAGAAGCCACAGCGCGAGCAACGCCTGCCCGATAGTCGAAGCCGTCCAGATCGCAGCGTAGGTCACACCGATGTGCGCAGCGTCAACAAAGTTCACGGCAATCAGTAGCCCGACGATCAGCGCGATGAGCTGCGCAGTGATGAAGGCGAACGGCGTTCGCGCGTCTGACAATGCAAAGAACGCGCGTTGCGTAGTAAACATGAGGCTATACGCGGCGAGACCGATCGAGTAGACACGCATCACAAGCGCCATCGCTTCGATGCCCTCTGCTGTTCCCGTCGGCCACAGCACGCGGGTCACAAACGGTGCAGCCATGAACATCAGTGTCGCCGCAAACAGCATAAGCATGGTGACCTGTTTCGCGGCAGCACGGTACGCTTCGCGAAACTCCGGAATGTTCCCCGTCTGCCCGAGCTCCGACAGTCTCGTGAAGTAGGCGGTGACGAGCGACACCGCGATCACCGAGTGCGGCAACATGAACACCAACCAGATGTTCTGCAACGCGGCTGTCGCCGGCCCCTCGCCCGACGCCATGTTCATAATGGGCGTCGCAACGAGCCCACCGATCGTCATGAGCGTCGCAGTCAGCAGCGCCCAGAATGCGGTTCGCCCTGTCTGCCTGAGCCCCACGCCTCGCCACTTGAAATCGGGCCGAAACGAGAGCCCTGCCCGGCGCCAGGGAACGATGAGAATGAGTGCCTGAGCCGCAATACCGAGCGTCGCGCTCCCACCAAGGATCCCGATCGAGAGCGGTGTCCACTGCTCAATCGGCGGGTTGTTGCTCGTGCCAAACAGCAGGATGTAGGCGAGGATTCCAGCGATGGCGACAACATTCGCGATAGCCGGAGCCCAGGTAAACGGCCCGAACACGTTCTTCGCGTTGAGGGCCTCCCCCAGCACGGTGTACCAGCCGTAAAACATAATCTGCGGGATGCACCAGTAGGCAAACGCTATCGCGAGTACGCGCTGCGGTTCAGGCCATCCTGGCGTCAGTAATTGCAGAATCAACGGAGCCCCGAGCATCGCGAGCGCAGTGACAGCGAACAGCGCGACTGACACAAGCGTGAGCACCTTGTTGAGGTAGGCCTTGCCGCCGTCAGCGTGCTGTACCGACTTCACGATCTGCGGCACAAGGATCGCGTTGAGCATGCCGCCAGCGAGCAGCATGTACAGCGTGTTCGGCAGAATATTGCCGTTCGCAAACGCGTCGGCCGAGCGGGAGAGCTGTCCGATTGCGATGCCCAGCAGCGCAGTCTTCACGAATCCGAGGATGCGTGAAACCATTGTGCCCGAGGCCATGATCGCGCTCGCGCGCTGCAGGGCTGAGGCCATTAGTAGAACACGTCCTTGCGGGTCGCGAGCGTGTAGCGACGGGCCAAGCGATCGCCCACCGCCCGCCAAGCCTTCGCTTTGCCAGGCTTCAGCGCCAGGTCAAGGGTGCCGACAAAATCTGTCACGTCTTTTGAGAGCCGCAGCTTGTACTGACCGACACCGTACAGCCGGTGATTCTTGTCATCGAGCTTGTCGCTCGGCGGCGTACCAATGAGGTCGTGCCTGGTCGCGCCCTGCTCTTTGCCCCAGCGAATGAGCTCCAGCTGCATCCGGTACATGGCGCCGGTCGGAAGCTTCGCCTTCGCCGATGCGCCGTCTTTATAGCCGCTTGTCTGCCCGAGCGCGGTCGCAAACATCCCGGCGACCGGAACGTCACCGTCGTAGCCGATCACGAGCTGCCCGCGGCCGGCGGCTTGGAAGCCCTGCCAAAAGTCACGGAAGTACTCATAGGGGCGCAGCTCGAACTTGTCCTCGGCAGTGCCGGAGAGCAGGTCGAACATGATGCGGCAATTCGCCTCGCTTGCTTCGACGCGGCGCACGTCAAATCCCTCGCGATCAGCCTTGCGAATCTTCGTACGAGTGCTCGCTGAGAAGCCCGCCATAATGGCATCCTCGTCACCCGAAATGTCAAGAATGATCGTGGATACGTGCGGCAACACATGCGGCGCTGGGTCGTAGCCAGCTGCGCGCAGTGTGGCAAACGTCTCGTCACTCGCGAGCAGTCGCGGCTCCACCTTTAGGAGGAACACGCCCTCGGCCCGCGCGAAGTCAGCAAGCCGCTTTCCACGCGCGACGAACTCCGCTGCGCCCATAGCAGTACCGCTCGCGTCAACCGACGCGTCGGGGCCCCCCGGGACATACCAGAACCGGCCGAGCAGCGGGATCCGCTTCTCTAGCACGAGCGTTGCTGGGAAGTCCTCCCCACAAATGAACCGCGGCGTATAGCGCTGGTGGCGCTTTACCTCGGCATACTCGTGACTCTGCCAGATTTCACCGCCGCCGGGAGCGAGCTCAACGAGCTCGTCCCAACGTGCGATTTCATCCGCGGAAGCGAAGCGGAGTTGATCCACCGCTATACCACCACCACGACAGGAACGATCATCGCCTTGCGGCGCAGCTTCGTACCAACCCAGCGCCCAACTGTGCGACGGACGACCTGCTGGAGCGCGTGCGAATCAGTCACGCCCTCCTTCATTGCCTTCTCAATCGCGTCAGCAACCTGCGGCTTGATCTTCTCGAAGACATGATCGGCCTCGGCCACGCCCTTCGCGTGGATCTCGGGGCCCGAAACGATCTGACCCAGCGTCGTTTCTACGACGGTGATGACCGAGATGAAGCCTTCCTCAGCGAGGGTGCGACGGTCACGGAGATCGTCGTCCGTGACCTTTCCGACGCTCTTGCCATCAACGTAAATAAAGTCGATCTTCAGCTGACCAACCTCGCGAGCGACGCCATCGCTGAGATCTACAACCGTGCCGTTTTCCGCGATGATCGTACGATTCTGCGGAACACCGGTTTCGATCGCGACGCCTGCGTTTGCGATGAGGTGTCGGTACTCGCCGTGGATCGGCATGACGTTCTTCGGGCGAACGATGTTGTAGCAGTACATGAGCTCGCCCGCCGAAGCGTGGCCCGAGACGTGGACGTTCGCGTTGCCCTTGTGCACGACATTTGCGCCGAGCTTCATGAGGCCATTGATAATGCGGAAGACCGAGTTCTCATTGCCGGGAATCAGGCTCGACGCGAGGATGACGGTGTCGCCCTCCCCCACCTCAACCTGGTGCTCCTTGTTCACCATGCGACTCAGCACAGCCATCGGCTCGCCCTGCGAGCCCGTCGACATGTAGACGATGCGGTGGTCGGGAATATCGCCGCTCTTCTTGAGGTCGACGACTACGCCCTCAGGTACGTTCAGGAACCCGAGATCGGAGGCGATCTTCATGTTCCGCACCATCGAGCGGCCAAGCAGCACCACGCGGCGTCCGTTCTTCGACGCAGCATCGAGTACCTGCTGGACGCGGTGCACGTGGCTCGAGAAGCTCGCAACCACGACCTTGCCGGTTGACTTCTCGATGACCCGCTCGAGTACGGGACCGATGTCCTTCTCGAGCGCCGTGAAGCCGGGAACCTCGGCGTTCGTGGAGTCAGTCATGAAGAGGTCAACGCCCTCTTCGCCGAGGCGCGCAAATGCACGCAGGTCAGTGATGCGGCCATCAAGGGGCAGCTGATCCATCTTGAAGTCGCCCGTACCGATCACCATGCCGGCGTCGGTGCGGATCGCAACCGCGAGAGCGTCTGGGATCGAGTGGTTCACCGCGATGAATTCGAGGTCAAACGGTCCGAACTTCACGCGATCGCCCTCGGCGACAAGGTGGGTCTTCGGCTTGATGCGGTGCTCCTTCAGCTTCGCCTCGATGAACGCGAGGGTCAGCTTCGAACCGACGAGGGGAATGTCCTCGCGGCGCTTGAGCAGGTACGGTACGCCACCAATGTGATCCTCGTGACCGTGTGTGAGCACGACCGCAACGATGTCCTGGAGTCGATCCTCAATCAGCGTGATGTCGGGAAGAATAAGGTCGACACCCGGCTGATGCTCCTCGGGGAAAAGCACACCACAATCAACCACTAGCAACTTGCCGTCGATTTCGTAGACGGTCATGTTGCGGCCGACCTCTCCGAGGCCGCCGAGTGGCGTAATGCGAAGCGTGCCCTTTTTGAGCTTGGGCGGAGCGTAAGGGGGGTTGGGCACTGGGCCTCCTGTTATTAGCGGGTGGTGCCTGCAATCTTGGGCAGGGCACCGCCGGCAGCCGCGTTGCGGTCCGGCCTGAAGTTTGAAAGGTCGACGCCTGGCAGATCGCGAACGAGCGCGAGGTCGTCTTCGATGAGCGCGGCTTCCCACTCTTCCGGCCCGACAAGCGGAAGCCGAACGCGGGGGCTCGAGATACGGCCGAGGCCGTGCAGGATGTATTTTACCGCGACAGTACCTGGGACGTGGGTCATGGCTGCGCGTACGAGTGGTTCGAGCTGCTGGTGGGCAGCGCGCGCGGTCTGAAGATCGCCGGCGTTTACCGCGTCAATCATCGCCCGGTACGGGGCCGCTGCGATGTTTGCTGTCACGCCGATGAGGCCAGTCGCCCCGATGGACAGGTGCGGGAGCACGTTCGGGTCGTCGCCAGAGAAGTACATGAGGTCGGTCTGGTTGAGCACACGGCTGACCTCGCTGAAGTCGCCCTTTGCATCCTTGACCGCAAGGATGTTCGGGTGCTTTGCGAGGCGGAGGATGGTCTCGTACTTGATCGGCACTCCGGCGCGGCCGGGAATGTCGTAGAGGATCACGGGGAGATCTGTCGCGTCAGCAACCATGCGGAAGTGCGTGAGCAGGCCCGCCTGGGTCGGCTTGTTGTAGTACGGCGTGACGATCATGACACCGTCTGCGCCGGCCTTCTCGCTGGCCTTGTACATCTCGATGGCGTGCGCGGTCTCGTTGGAGCCACCACCAGTGATGATCTTGGCGCGGCCACTGCTGACGGACTTTGCGACCTCAACAAGTTTGAGCTTTTCAGGGTCAGTGAGTGTCGACGTTTCGCCAGTGGTGCCGGTGACGACGATGCCGTCGGCCCCACTCACGATGCAGTCTTCGATGTGCTGTTCGGTCGCAGCCCAATCAACCTCACCCTCGGAATCGAAGGGGGTGATGAGAGCGACGAGCACCTGCCCGAAAGGATTCTCTACGTTTGCCACTTCACTAGGCTACCGGATCAGTCGCCTCCGCGAGGCCAGCGCGTCGAAAAGTGTCTGCTACGGGGTCTCTCGTCGCTGATACCGCTCGAACCGGTATTCGAGGCCGCTGACGGCGAGGAGCGGCTCGCCTGAGTCGACGAGTGCCCACTCAGGCCCGATGTCCGGCGCGAAAGTGTCGGCGTCGGCGACGTCGAGTTCGATGCGGGTGACGAGAAGATCCGTCGCGTGAGGCATCGCCGCGCGGTACAGCTCTCCGCCCCCCATAATCCAGGCGTCGACACCGTCGAGCGTCTCCAGTGCGGCGGTCAGCGAGGGTGCGGTCGTGGCACCGTCTGCCGCGTACTGGGGGTCGCGTGTAACCACGATGTTGTCCCGCCCCGGCAGCGGCCGGAACCGCTCGGGAAGCGACTCCCACGTGCGCCGCCCCATGATGACGGGCGCGCCAAGCGTCGATCGCTTAAAGTGTGCAAGGTCCTCAGGAAGGTGCCACGGCATTTCGCCGTCTCTGCCAATCGCTCCCCCGCGGGCCTCGGCCCAAATCATACCTAGCAAAATTAGACCGCCACCGGAGCCTTGATACCGGGGTGGTGTACGTACCCCACGACATCGAAGTCCTCGTACTCGTAGTCA
>JAGNOB010000058.1 GCA_017990305.1 Leucobacter sp. | reverse complement strand
ACACTCGGTTCTACGGCGGCGAAATCAAGTCGTTGCCCTGGGCCGGCAGCTTCCTCGGCCACTCGAGCCTGACCTACGATTTTGTTCCTGCTGGCCAGGGGCTTCCCGATCAGCAGACGGGCGCAGTCGAGAGCACCGAAGCTGAGGTTGATCGCGTCGTGCAGATGGTGCTGCAGCACGCCGACGAACGCCCGAACGAGTCGCTTATGGTGATCACCGCCAGCGAAAAGCACGCGGTGCGTGTCTACCGCGAAGTACTCCAGGCATTCTCGAAGTTCCCGCAGTACCGCGACTTCCTGCTCGGGGAGCGCGCTGAGCCGTTCGCCGTGCTCACCCTCGAACAGGCGACCGCGCAAAGCCGCGACCGGGTGATCTTCTCGATCGGATACGGCCGCACGCCGCACGGCCGCGTGCTCTCAAACTTCGGTGCGCTCGGTCGTCCCGGCGGCGAGCACCTATTGGCCGTCGCGATGACCCGTGCGCGCCGCGCGATGACGATCGTGAGCTGCTTCAAACCTGAAGACCTCGACTCATCGCGCTTGAAGCACGGCGTTGTCGAGCTCGCCGAGCTGCTGGCGCTTGAACATCCCGAGCCCGAACCGCTGTCGCTTCCCTCGGAGACTGATCCGCTCATCGGTGAGTTTGCGGAGCGCTTGAAGGCGTACGGGATCACCGTCGTGCTCGACTACCGCGGCGAGATTCCGATTGCCGCCTCCTACGGCGACCGTGCGATGGCGATCGATATCGACCTGGGTACCGCGAACTCGAGCGAGGGGGCGAGCCTCCGGGAGGCGCTGCGTCTCCGCCCGGCTGTGCTGAGGCGTCTCGGGTGGCATTACCACCGTGTGCAGAGCTTCGACCTCTTCGCCGATCCAGAGGGCGCAGCGGCACGGATTGCTCGCGTGCTCGGGGTCACCGACGGTGCGTCGTCAGACGCGGCCGAGCGGTAATCACGGAATCGGGCACCGTATGAGCGAAGATACGCCAGCGAAGCCGCGTGCTCGCGGCTCTCGCAGGGCGCAGCGGCCTGCGCCAGCGGGAGTAGACCTCACGCCGGCAGCGCATCCGCTCACCACGCGCGCCACTGAAGACAAGCCAGAGGGCTGGGGCGAAACACCGGCGCGCAGCGCGGGCAGTGCAGGCGAAAACGACGAGCGGCTGCAGAGCGACAAGCCGCCGCACTGGGGCTAGTTCAGCGCAGCGATCAGCACGCGTCGGCTACGGGCCTATTACGAGTCGCCGCCCGAGCTCGACGAGCCGGAAGCGCCGCCGGAGCGCGAATCGGTGCGGTAGAAGCCGGAACCGTTGAAGGTGACCTCGAGGGATCCGAACACCTTGCGCAGATCCCCAGCGCACTCAGGGCACTCGGTCAGCGTGGCATCAGAGAACGTCTGGTAAATGTCAAAGCTGTGCCCACAGTCGGCACAACGGTAAGCATAGGTAGGCACAATCCTCGAGCCTACCCGAAGCGGTGAATAGTTTCCTCGGTGACTGCCCCGTGCACGGGAACATCGTGAGGCTCGGCCGGGAGCTCATCAACAACCTCGTCCTCCCAGACGACCGCGAACACCGGGGGAGTGAGGTCTCCGGTGTCGCTGCGTAGCTGCGCGAGCTCGCGGTCAAAGAACCCACGACCCCAGCCCAATCGGGTGCCGGAGCGGTCCACGGCAGCGGCGGGAATGAGTAGGAGATCTGCGCTGCCCGCCGCACCTCCCCGTACGGCACCTCCGGTGGGCTCAGGGATCCCGAAAGCGCCTGGCGCGAGAGCGCCGGCCCGGTGCGCGGCCCAGTCGAGGCTGCCGTCGGAAAGCGACCTTGGGAGAAGCACGTCGACTCCGTGCTCCAACGCCCAAGCGAGGTAGCCCGTCGTATCGGGCTCGCCGCGCACGCTCACGAAGCACGCGACGCGACGCGCACCAACCTGCTGGGTCAGTGCCGCAAGCTGCGCTGTGAAGGGATCGGGGGCAAGCGTCGACGCCTCCCGCTCGGCCCTGCGAAGCCGAACTGTCTCGCGTAGGCGCCGCTTGTCTTCCATGCCCCAACCCTAACCGGCAAAAACGATACTCGGCGCCCCGAAAGGTGAACCTTGCGTGCCCGTCCAGATAAGCTTGCCCTATGACTGAAACACGACCCAACGTCGTCAAAGCGGTGATCCCGGCAGCCGGTCTCGGTACCCGTTTTCTTCCCGCGACGAAGGCGATGCCCAAGGAAATGCTGCCGATCGTGGATAAGCCCGCGATCCAGTACGTTGTCGAGGAGGCGGCAGACGCCGGCCTCAACGATGTACTCATCATCACCGGGCGCAACAAAGACAATCTCGTCAACCACTTTGATGGCGTCCCCGAACTCGAGTACACGCTGCAAAACAAGGGTGACGACAACAAGCTCGGCAAGGTCCACCAGGCGAGCGAGCTCGCCGAGGTGCACTTCTTGCGCCAGGGGCAGCCGCTCGGGCTCGGGCACGCTGTCGGCCGGGCACGCATGCACGTTGGCGACGAGTCTTTCGCTGTGCTCCTCGGTGACGACCTCATTGATGCCCGCGACACGTTGCTCGAGCGCATGGTCGAGGTCCACAACGACCGCGAGGTGACAGTCGTGGCTCTCATGGAGGTGCCGCCCGAGTCGATTCACCTCTACGGTTGCGCCGCAGTCGAAGCGACCGACGAAGAAGACGTCGTCCGGGTCACTGCGCTCGTTGAGAAGCCTTCGCGTGAAGAAGCGCCATCGAACCTGGCCGTTATCGGTCGCTATGTGCTGCGGCCCGAAATCTTCGACATCGTTGACAACCTCGAGCCGGGCCGTGGCGGCGAGATCCAGCTCACCGACGCACTCAACCTGCTCGCGGCTGGCGAGGGCGAGGCTCCAGTGTACGGAGTGGTCTTCAAGGGCCGCCGCTACGACACCGGTGACCGTGCCGACTGGATCAAGGCGAATGTGTTGCTCGGCGTTGACCACGCCGAGGTGGGCGACGAGATCCGCGACTGGATCTTGGGCTTCGCTGACAAGCTCCGCGGGGCATAGCCACGCACTGGAGCGAGACCACAGATGTTCACTGGTGAACCGGGCGATCTCCCGAGCACACTAAGCGCGGGGCGGATCGGCATTCGACTGATCCGCCGCCGCGACGCCCGCACGCTTGAGCGTTTGCTCCGTGAGAATCGGGCATGGCTGAGTCCGTGGGAGGCGACCTATCCCGGCGTACCCGGCCCGAACCCCGGTGACGTCTCCCTCAAGCCCGCCATCAAGCGAATGCGGCAGCAGTTCGACGAGGGGCGCGGCGTACCGTTCATCATCACCTATGACGGAGAGATTGTCGGCCAGCTCAGCGCCTCGGACATCTCCCGCGGTGCGCTGTGGTCGGCGAGTATCGGATACTGGATTGCCGGAGGCCACGCTGGAAAGGGGATCACCCCGACCGCTGTGGCCCTCGCAATCGACTACCTGTTCGTGACCCATGGGCTCCACCGCGTCGAGATCTGCATCCGGCCCGAGAACGCAGCGTCGCTGCGCATCGTCGAAAAGCTCGGCATGCGCTACGAGGGGCGCAGGCTGCGGTACATCCACATCGATGGCGCCTGGCGCGACCATGACAGCTTTGCCGTGACCCGCGAAGAGGTCCAGGGGTCGATGCTGGGGCGACTGGAACGGCTCCCTGGCTGAAAACCCCACCATTTGCGGCGCGCCGACGCGCGAGCATACCGCATCGCTGGCTACAGTTGCCACATGGGTACCGGAGGGCTTGGCGGCGGGGTGATGTTCATCGTCATCGCGCTCCTCTGGGGTGCAGTGCTCGTACCGGCCTGGTTTCGCCGCCGCGAGTTCAACGCGGCCGAGCGCAACGCGCTCCGGCTTCAGCGCACGCTCCGCGTCCTCGCCGAGACCGCAGAGGTCCCACAGGAAGTTCGGGTTGAGGCGACCGCGCGCGAGGCTCTCGCCCACGAGCGCCTACTCCGCACGGCGCAAAAGCGGCAGGAAGCCGAGCGCGAGGCAGAGCTCGCGAGCGCACGCGCTGAGCAGGTGCGAGCAGAAATTCGCGCACAGCAGATGCAGAGAAAGCAGGTAGCGATGAACCGGGCGGCGAAGCTGCGGAAGCCGATCGTACGACGGGTGCGCTCATTCGCCGCGCTCATCGGGCTCCTAGGGGTCGTCGGCTCGCTCGTTGGACTCGGCATGCTCATCGCGGGCATCGGCCCTGCGGTGCTGCTCGGATCCCTGCTCGCATTCACCGTCGGCCTCGGTACGCTCGTGTTGCTCGCACCGGGGCGCGCGAAGCTCGCTCCCATTCCCGCGGAGCAGGCCGTCGTGGACACCGCGTTCGACGGCGAGGCATTCGACCAGGTGGCTCCGACCGGCGAAACCCACGACTCTGCAGCGGCCCATGCCGCCGCTCAGCAGGCGGCAGCCGAGCGCATTGAGCGCGCTCGCACGATGGCACGGGTGCGTGAAGCGCGGGCGTACGCGCCACGCGAGAATCAGCCCGACTCGATGCTGCTTCGTGAGGTTCGTGAACACGTTGCCCGCGAGCGTCGGCTCGCAGCGTCAGGACAGGGCCCCAGCTCTGCCGCTGACTCGTCTGCGGCAGCCACCAAGCGCGACACCGCAGCTGAGCGTAACACCGCCGGTGTGGCGCCTGAGCGCACGCGTGCCGCGCGCCCTGGCTCTCGGCTGAGCGAGCTCGGAGTCGTCGGGGACACGAGCGAGGGCATGCCAAACCTAGACCAGGTCCTCAGCCGCCGCCGAAACGCAGGCTAATACCGCCCCTCGAGGTGTGTCCTGTTCGCACCCCGAAACGGTTAGCGGCGCCCTAGCGTTAGGCGTCTGTGCCCGGCTCTGCGGCCGCTTCGTCTGTCTCTGCCTGCTCTGGTGGTGCCGACGGGAGATCGACGCGGAATGTCGCTCCGCCGCCCTCTGTGTCGCGCACGGTCACGGTGCCGTTGTGTGCTTCGACGATTGACTTGACGATCGCGAGCCCGAGGCCCGAGCCCCCGGTCTCGCGATTACGGGAGCTGTCTGCGCGCCAGAACCGCCCGAAGATCTTCTCGTGCATCTGCACGGGAATGCCCTCGCCATGGTCCACGATCTCGAAACGCACCATCGGCGGCGCTACCTGCTGAATGACGCCCGTTGACCCCGTAACGGGCGGAACCGAGCCGTTTCGCTTGCCCGTGGTGGCTGCCTGTGGCGTGGGCGCTGTCTGCGCGGGCACTGGGGGCGCCGGCAGAGCCGTCACCACAATCTCGATAGGGCTGCCCTCTGGTGTGTGCTGCTTGGCGTTACCGATGAGGTTCGTGATGAGCTGCCGGATCTTGTTCTCGTCGCCGAGCGCCCGAGGGTTGCTCCCATCCGCAATCACGGTGATCTCACGGTCCGGTGCGCCCGCGCGTGCGTCAAGCGCAGCGTCGCGTGCGAGCTGGTTCAGGGGGAGCGGGGCGAGCTGCAGCGGCCGACGCTCGTCCAACCTGGCGAGCGCAAGCAGATCCTCGACGAGGGAAGTCATGCGGATTGCTTCCTTCTCGATGCGCTCCATGGCCTGGCCCACCTGCTCGGGCGACTGGAGGGCCCCCATCCGATACAGCTCAGCGTACCCACGGACAGAGACGAGCGGGGTGCGAAGCTCGTGGCTCGCATCTCCGACGAAGCGCCGCATACGATCGATGGTGCGCTCGCGGTCTTCAAGTGAGCCGTCGAGACGATCGAGCATGACATTGAGTGAGTCGCCGAGGTGGCCAACCTCGGTGTGCGGGCTCGCGACGAGGATACGCTTTGAGAAGTCACCGCGCGAGATCTCAAGGGCGGTCTGCTCCACCTCGGCCAGCGGCAACAGTGTCGTCGTAATGAGTATGCGCGTCAGCGCGGCACCGAGCAGAATGACTGCGATGCCGAAGCCAGTAAAGACGATCACGTACTGGGCGACGAGTTGATTGATGATCGTCGTGGAGTCGGCAATGAACAGTACTCCGCTGGCTTGACCGGTGCCTGCCTCGCTCAGAGGCGTCACCACGTATCGCCAGTGGGTGCCGTCAGCGCTCGCAATATCGAGAGGGGGAACGCTGTCGAGGTCTGCAGACATGACCGCGTTGAGGCTCAGGCCCAGTCGTTCGACCTCGGGCAGTGAACTCGCCCGCCGGTCACGTGAGTTATCGACGCGGACGCTGCCATTCGGGTTCAGAATTGCAACGTAGTAGCGGCCATCGGCTGCGATGACATCGTCCTCGGTGAGCTCGCGCGTGTCCGCTGCGGGGGCGAGCACCTCTGTGGGGTCGGTGCGAATTCGCGCGAGGTCTGCGCTCTGCTGGTTGATGAGGATCGGACGGAGTACCGAAAACGTTCCGACGCCCGCAACGATGAGGCCGAGGAACAGGATGAAGACCGTGACAATGGTGATCTTCGTTCGAAGGGAGACGTCTGCCCAGCCTTTGGCGAACTCACGAATCAGGGTCATGCGACTTCGCCACTTCGCCTGTCGTGGAATGTGCGGTCGGCAGCGCCGTGCTCGTCGAGTCTACGGAGCATCACAGATCGCGGTCCTCTTGTCCATGTTTCTAGTATCTGCCAATTCGCTATGCGTTTCCTGGAGTGGCCGAGTGGGGTGTCGCTGGCGGCCCGGTCTCGATCGTACTCGGAGTGACGGCCTCCGCGGCCAGGAGCATGCCCGGTGTGTGCTTTGATTCGAGCTGCCAACGCGGCGGCCGCACAGCATCGCTCCGGTGCGTATCTTATTCGCGCGCCTGGAGCGACTCGAGTGAAAGATTTTGTTGAGATTGAAATTATCGGACGCGTGATGAGTCTTTTATTGATGGGTAGGAGAAATAAAACAGTTGTGCGTAACTTGCTGGCTGTTTAGGGTAAACCCTGGATAAATTAGAGAGATTGGCAAATGTTGGCGAATAACACCGAGGCCTGGACCACGACCGCACAGAAAGCTGCCGCTACTCAACGAGTACTCTCACGACCCAAATCACGGCCTAAACGACTCTCGAGCATTCTGCTGAGTGGGGTTGTCGCGACGTTGCTCGCTGTCTCAGGAACACTGGCGGGCCCCGCCGCGACCGCGTTCGCTGACGACGAGTCTGCGCCCGAGTCTGCCCTCGATGCCCCGCAGGGCGCCACAGTTGACGTTGACGAGGGCGAGCCCTCGCCCGCTCCCGGAGAAGCTGAGAGCAGGGACGGCTCCGTCACACTCACCCAAACTGTGGGCACAGGCGGGACGACGGCATTGACTGACTACGGTGAGGTGGTTTCGTTGGAGGCGCTCCTGAGCCTCTCTACGGGACACAGCATGCAGGCCGGTGGCGTCACGAAGTTTACGCTCGACCCCTCACTGAAGCTTGCGAACTACGGCGCCCTGCCGCAGGGTGCCCAGTCGCAGTCGTGGGACGAACAGACGAATACGCTCACTGTGACATGGAAGCAGTTGCTCTCCGGTGGGTTCTACGGTGTAACGATCAACGCGGTTCCCTCGGCGCTCGCAACGAGCCTTTCCGAGTTTCGCGCGACCGCAGTGACAACGGGCGTCGGCAACGATGGGAGCGGCGGCACACCAGAGATTACAGCGACCGCGACGAGCAACTCGCTCAACGGGATAGCAAACGCATTCCCCGCTGACATTCCCGAGGTGCAGCCTGGCGATTGGATCCTTCCTCCAGTCTCGGCGAGGCTCTTCGCCGGGGGCAGCAGCATTTCCTACCCCACCTTCTCGCAGAAATCGGGCCTTGACCCGGTTGCGTTCAACAATCTGCAGGTGGTCACACACTGGAATCAGGTGGGAAGAGCCGGAGATGAGCTGCTGCCCAAGGCCTGGGTGACGCGGAACGAAATCTGGTCCATGGGTGACGTCACCACCACCATGCAACGCCTGCGTGATGATGCAGAGCAGACGAGAAACTCGGTGGGGAGTCAGGGCGGGCCCCTGGTCACCAACGGGCGGGAGACGGTTGGGGTTCGAGCTGCAGCAGACGCGCTGCCCGGCAGGTACTCTGTGCTCCGCACCCTTGAAGATACCCGGGCAGACGGCAGCACCGTCGTGATTTCGTCAACGTCGCTCCTCGTGACCGTGGCGGAGGACGCGGCCACCTCGGTGACCTTCACAGGCAACCGTGTCCCGGCC
>JAGNOB010000442.1 GCA_017990305.1 Leucobacter sp. | reverse complement strand
CGTCATGTGTGTGCACGGCACCGGCTCGTTCGTTGACCTCAACCTCGGCACCCACCTGCCAGAGAACGACGGCCGATACCAGGGCGCGCTGAGCCTCGTCGCCTGGCGGGCGAACGGCGTCTCCCGGTATTCCATCGAGACCTTCACCTCGACGACCGGCTCGGCGATCGACTGGCTCGTCGACAAACTGCGGCTGTTCGACTCGGGAAAGCACATCAGCGAGCTCGCTGCCAACGGGCGAATGGGCTCCGTGCACTCGGTGCCGGCGCTCACGGGCGTTCGCATGCCGAGCGTAAACGCCGGCGTCGGCGCCCTCATCGGGGGCCTGACAATGTCGACAACCCGCGAAGACGTCGCGCTCGCCGTACTCGAGGGCATCGCCCAGTCTGTCGGCTGGAGCATCGACGCCGACCAAGAGGTCGCAGGCATCGACATCAGCAAAGTCAACATCGGCGGCGGGCTCTCGAGCTCCGACCCGCTCGTGCAACTGCAGGCCGACCTCACAGGCGTGCCGCACCACCGCTTCCGCGACACGGACAAGGCGTCGCTGCGCGGCGCGGCCTTCCTCGGCGGTGTGAGCCTCGGCGTCTGGGACTCCCTCGACGACACCCGCGAGCTGCTCGGAACCCCCGACGTATTCGAACCCAAAATGTCTCCCGATGAGCGCGAGGAGCGCGTCGCCTCATGGCGACAGCGCGTGCTCACAGAGATGGAATTAGCAGACGCAAGAAAGGAATCGAACAAGGAATGAGATTTCCTGAAAAACGCGCGAACAAGGAGCGCCAGAGTCTGTCACCAATGGAGGCTCCCACGCTCAGCCGTGGCAACGCGATCCGCCGCATGGAAGACGAAGAATTCGATGTCGTCATCGTTGGCGGCGGCATCACCGGCACCTACGCAGCACTCGACGCCGCCCTCCGCGGGCTGAGCGTCGCCCTCATCGAGAAGGACGACTTCGCTTCGGGCACCTCGAGCAAGTCCTCGAAGATGATCCACGGCGGGCTCCGCTACATCGAGCAGGGCAACCTGCCGCTCGTGCGCCACTCACTGCTCGAGCGGCAGCGACTGCGCCGCAACGCAGGCCACCTCGTACAACGCCTGCCGTTCCTGTTCCCCGTGCTCTCCGAAGACGGCGTCTTCGACCGCCGGCTCGCCTCAGGCTTCGAGGCGCTGCTCTGGACCTATGACCTTGCTGGCGGCTGGCGCGAGGGCGTCTTGCACCAGAAGCTTTCGAAGGAAGAGGTGCTCGCGCAGAGCCCCCTGTTTGTCGCAGACAAGCTCGAGGGCGGCTTCATGTACTACGACTCGCGTGCTGATGACGCGAGGCTCACGCTGAACATTGCGCGTACGGCGGCGTTCCACGGCGCCGCGATCGCGAACTACGCGAAGGCAACCGACGTCATGCGCGACGGCGGAAAAGTCTCGGGCGTCGTCGCTGAAATCGACGGCAACGAGGTGCAGATTCGCGGCCGCTCCGTCGTGATGGCTGTCGGCTCGTGGCTGCGCGACTGGGACGGCACGAAGCCCGGAACCGACAAGCCAAACATCCGCCCCGCGAAGGGCGTGCACGTGTCGGTGCCGTGGTCGAAGATCCAGAACTCGTGCACGATCACGATCCCGATCCCCGGCCGCACCCGCCGCGCCACGATCACCCGCTGGGGCGACACGGCGCTGCTCGGCACGACCGACGAAGACTACACGGGCGATCTCGACGCCGCGCACTGCACGCAGGATGAAATGAACTTCCTGCTCGACGGCGCAATGCACGCGCTGCGCACCGAGATCAAGCCGGAGGACGTGCTCGGCTCGATCGCCGGCACCCGTCCGCTCGTCGCGGCGGCTGGTGGCAAGACGCTCGACGTCAAGCGCAACCACGAGATCCGCACCGACCCAGACGGCCTCGTGACGGTCGTTGGTGGCAAGCTCACCACGTCGCGCCACATGGCAGAGCAGACCGTCGACGCGGCCCTCAAGGTGCTCGGCGAACGCGCAAAGTGCCGCACGAAGAAGGCCTACCTGCTCGGCGCCGCCGGCTACGACGGCCAGGCAGCCACGGCATCCGGTGGGCTGCCAGCCCACCTCGCCGAGCGCTTCGGCACCGAGTCGCGGTTCATCTCGCAGATGATCGCCGCGGATCCCACGCTCACCGCGCCCGTCGTCGAGGGGCTGCCGTACATCGAAGCAGAGGTCATCTTCGCGGCCCGCTACGAGATGGCGCACACCGTCGACGACGTGCTCAGCCGCCGCACCCGCTCCCGCCTCATGGCGCGCGACGCCTCGGGCGTCGCGGCGGGCAGGGTCGGCGAGATCCTCGGCCGCGAGCTCGGCCTGAGCGAGGCCGACGTCGCAGCCCAGGTCGCGAACTACCACGAACAAATCCAGATAGAAAAAGCAGTGCTGATGGGAGGCGCATCTTCATGATGAGTCGGGAAGCGGTTCGCCGCGGATACAACAAGAGAAACTACGTCGTCGGGGCACACACCCCGCCAGGGTGGGCTCCGGCGACGGTGGAGACGGACCAGACCACTGGTTCGCTGCAGTACGACGTCGTCGAGGTGCCTGACGCCGTCATCGCCGAGCTGCGCGAGATTGCCATCTCAGTGA
>JAGNOB010000441.1 GCA_017990305.1 Leucobacter sp. | reverse complement strand
GTGAGAGAGGGCACCTAACGGGGGTGTGGATTGAACCACACGCAAGTCAAGAACTTACTTTAGCAGATCAGCGGCTGCGATCCCAGCTCGATTCGGGAGCGTGTCGCGCGGCCGCCAGCACGAGCCGCACGAGCAACACGAGCAACACGAGCAGCAAGACCGGCGGGGCCCAGATGCTACCGAACTCCACGAACGCGAGAGAACGACCACACGAGCGCCGCCGCGGCGAATAGCGCCGCGAGGAGCATCGCGATGTGCCCGAGGAGTGACGGCACTCCGTTCGCGGGCAGCAGGAAGCCGTAGGGCACCCAACCGTCGGTGACACCGCGCAGCAGGACGACGCAGAGCCACAGAATGGGGTAAGGGAGGACGATCCACAGGCGCCGCCAGGGAAGCGGCGCGCGGTCGCCAACGAGCAGCCAATCGAGGAGCACGAGCGCGGGAAAGATTGAGTGGAGGATCGCCGACACCCATGCCGGGGCCGAGCCCGTGCCTGGAATGAGCGTGTTGTAGATCACAGCGACGATCACCATGCACGAGGCGGCGACCGCTCTCGCAGCGGTCAGCCACGCCGGTTGCCCTTTGCCGGCGAGCGTGCGCCAGCCAGCGGCGATGAGTGTGAGCGCCGTGAGGAGACTCGTGAGGTTCGTGAAATATCCGAAATAGTTGAACGGGTTCGCCCCATCGCGCTCAAAGCCAAGGACGTAGGTCCAGAGCAGGACGATCAGCACCGCGACGCCTGCAAGGATCCTCCCGGCCCCGATCCCGGCCCTCAGGCACGGGCTGAGCCCCGCGCTGACGCCATGAGCAGCACTGACGCAAGCGTCAGCGCCGACGCCACGAGCAGCACCAGCACCAGCACCGGCACCAGGGCCAGCGCCGACACCACGACCCGCACCAGCCCCGCCCGGGGCCCGACCCCGGCCACCTTAGATCCAGCCCTTCTCGTGGGCGATGCGCGCGGCCACCGTGCGGTTGCGCGCGCCGGTTTTGCCGATCGCCGAGGAAAGCAGGTTGCGAACCGTTCCAGCGGAGAGGAAGACTTCGGCGGCGATTGCGGGCGCTGTGAGTCCCTCACCCGCGCGCCTGAGAACCTCCCGCTCGCGTTCGCTCAGCGGGTTCGCTCCCTCGAACAGCGAGGCCTCCGCGAGCGCGGGATCGACGACCCTGTGCCCGGCGTGCACCTTCCGTACTGCCTCGGCCAGCTGCTCCGCCGGGGTGTCCTTCACGACGAAACCGCTCGCGCCCGACTCGAGCGCTTGCCGGAGGTAGCCCGGCTTCGCGAAGGTCGTCACGATGAGCACGCGGGTGTCGTCGCACGCCTCGCGCACGCCTCGCGTCGCCGCGAGACCGTCGATGCCGGGCATCTGCACGTCCATGAGGCACACGTCGGGACGCAGCCGGTGCGCCTCGGCAATTGCCTCTTCGCCGTTGGCAGCGTAACCGACAACCTCGAGGTCAGGCTCGAGGCCGAGGAGTGCGCCAAGCGCACCGCGCACGAGCGCTTGGTCGTCGGCGATGAGCAGCCGAACCTTGGTGGCCGCCCGGTTGCCAGGATGCTGAGTTGTCACCATGTGAGACTCACTTTCGTTCCGTGGAGGGCGCCGTTGTCGAGTGTGAGCTCCGCACCGGCAGCGGCAGCTCGCTCGCGCATGCCGCGCAGCCCGTTGCCGGGCTCTACGGGGTGCGAGCCGTCCAGGCCTGCCCCGTCGTCCTCGATGGTAAGCGTGCCAGGGGCTAGGTCGACGACCACGCGGCTCGCGCCAGCATGCCTAAGGATGTTCGTCGTGGCCTCGCGAAGCACCCAGGCAGCCGGGATTGCCTGTGCCGGCGACAGCGCGGTCGCTGAACCCCGCACGTCCATCGTGATCCCGGCGGAGCGCAGCGCGGCGGCGCTCGCACCCAGCTGCTCGGCGAGACCTTCGGCGCGGAGGCCCGTGACGGTGCTGCGCACCCCGGCGATTGCCTCGGTCGTGAGACGCACGATCTCGTCGAGCTCGCGGCTCGCGGCAGCGGGATCCTGATCGATGAGGCGCGCGGCGAGTTCGGCCTTGAGTTTCACGACCGTGAGCGAGTGCCCGAGGAGGTCGTGAACGTCGCGGGCAACGGACTCGCGTTCCTCGCTCGTGGCGAGCTCGAGGCGGAGCTCGTCAGCGCGGACACTCCGGGTGATGAGCCACGTATTGATTGTGTTCACGATGGCCATCAGGCCCACGATCCACAGGAGCCCCCACGGCGGCGTAGCGCCGCGCGTCGTCGCAGAAGCAACCTCGAACACGACGATTCCGACACCCGCCACCACCACGGTCCAATGCCAACGCCTGCTCAACACGTACGACGCATACGACATCAGGAAGGGGGTGAAGCTCGTTGCGCCCCAACCGATCGCGGGGACAGTGAGCAGGGCGCAGGCGAGCGCTGCCCAGAAGAGCGCCTGCGTGAGGCGGCATGATTCGCCGACAGATGTGCGCATACCGGCGATGAAGCCGGCGAGGTAAGTTGCGGCGAACGCAACAAGGCCCGCCCAGCCGACGGCGAGCGCCATCGGTGCTGCTTCGGACTGCACAAGCGCCCGCCCCGGGAAAAACAGGAACACGAGCCAGATCGCTCCCATGAGC
>JAGNOB010000440.1 GCA_017990305.1 Leucobacter sp. | reverse complement strand
CCGACTGTCGGTCAGGTCGCGCCGCCCCACCGCGGCGGCATCTCCTCAGCGTTCTTCGCCGGGCTCTACTGCATGCTCACTGTGCCAGCGATCGGCGTTGGCCTCCTCGCGAACGCAATCGGCCTGCGTGAGGCAGGCCTCGTGTTCGCGGCGGGTGTCGCGGCGCTCGCGGCGGGTGTCGGCGTGTTCGAGTTTGCCTGCTCACGGACGCACAAGCGCCCGTGAGCAGGCAACACTCAGCGCCCTACTTCCGCGCCGCGATGGCTGCGTCAAGCGCCTCGGATATGTCATCGACGTACTGCGGCTGGAACTGTTCGCCCTCGAGGAAGAAGGTTGGAGTGCCCTGCACGCCAAGCGCTTGGCCAGCCTCGAAATCAAACTCGACCCGCTCCTGGGTGGCAGGATCTGCCACCGCACGATCGAAGGCAGCGAGGTCAAGACCCAGCTCTTCCGCGTAGCCACGGAACCTGGGCGCCTCCGAGTCTCGCCCCTCGCCCCATTCCGGGAGCGTCTCGTACATTCGCTGATACATCTCTTCGAACTTGCCCTGCTGCGCGGCGGCTTCAACCGCCACCGCGGCATTCATCGAGTTGAGATGCCCGGGAATCGGGAAGTAGCGGACAACGAAGTTCACCCTGCCCGCGTACTGCGCACGAATCTCCTCCATGACGGGGTACACCTCACCGCACGCCTCGCACTCGAAGTCGAGGAATTCGACGAGCGTGGGAGCTTCGTCACCGGCGTCGTCGAGCCGGTGCGAGTTCTCTTCCACGAGCGGAACGGCGGGCGCGCTCGACTCGGGGTCCCCTCCTGCGGGCTTCTCCTCGTTCTTTGCTGAAGCGAACACGAGGATCGCGATAAGCACGGCAAGGAGCACAGTCGGAATGGTAATCAGCGCAGCCTTTGCGGAGGTGCTCAGGCGCTTGCGCTGTGGTGGTGGGGCATTGTCGGTCATGCCGATCCTTTCTGATTGGGCTGACGGCTGTCCTGAGCAGCAACCTCAGCCAGGTACGCGTTGTATTCGTCGAGTGCAGCGTCCTCCGCTGGCCGCCGGTGCCGCGCGAAGCGCATATCGCTCTTTCGCCACTTCGAGAGCGTCACGATGAGCACGATGAGCAGAGGCAGTTGGCCGTAGGTCCACACGAGGCTCCCGCTCAGCGACTGATCGAGTGCCCGGCTGATCCCCCACCCCTCCGGTTCCTGCGAGTACCAGCTGAGCATGCCGCTGGCACTGCGCAGCAGGACGAGGCCGAACAGCGCGTGGACCTGCAGCTCAAGGAAAGCACCGACCAGCCGCACCGAAAATGATGGCTTTCGTGGGAGCGGGTCGAGCGCCCAGAGCGGCGCTCCCCCGATCACGCCGAAGACGAGCAAGGCAACGAGCAAGGTCTGGTGTCCGCCGGGCACCGCAAGCACGGAGCTGACGGCATCCGTGAAGTACAGCCCGGGGAATGCCACGATCGCGACGATGATGGCAACCGAGGGGTGCAGCAGTACGCGAGCCACGCGTGAGCGTTGCGCCGCGATCGCTGCCCGCAGGACGAGGCGTCCTGGCCCACGGTGGGGCACAGTCCGCAACAGCAGGGTGCCTGGCGAACCCATGAGCAGCAAGGGCGGAGCGGCAACGAGCAGGGTGAGCTGCTGGAAGATAAGGGCGGTGATGAGTTCGTTGGCGTGCGCGTTCACACCCAGGCCAGTTGCGACGAACCAAGCGGCGCAGCCGATCACGAACGAGATCGTGCCGGGAACCGTCCAGCTGCGGCCCCGCACCCACAGCGAGATTGCGCCGGCGAGATAGGCGAGGAGGCTCGCAACAGCGAGCCATCCGAGGAGTGACACGCTCGCAATATCGAAGGCGAAGAGGTCAGAGATATGGAGGGAGCTCGTGAGAGCGCGGCTCGTGGGATTCACAGGGCGAAGCGCCTTTCTCAATCGTCGCGACTTGCCGCGATCCTGCTGGAATGGGCGCGGAGCCACCCGTCGATCCATGGATCGACCGCGGCCAACTGTGCTCGGAAGCGTTTACGGGCGCGCGCCGCACCGGTGAGCCGTCGAGCGGAGCCCGTTCAAGTTCGACTGATTGAGAGCAGCCGAAACAGCGGCAGCGACGGCCCCCCGGTCACCCCGTGCAGTATCCGTGGGAGCGGCGTTTCACTCTGCCTCGCGGGCGCAAGTTCCGGGGCTCGGCGCGTCGCTAGCCACGCGAGCGTCACGAGCAGCACGAGCACGCAGGCAGCAGCGACGCCCAGTGCTTGCTCGGAGGGTTGGGAAGCCGCTACTCCGTCTCGCTCCCCCGACTGCGCGGCGTGCGCTGGCGTGGGCGCATCGCCAAGTGACGATACTGCAACCGCGGTCAGCGATACCGGGCTCGGCGCGACATCGGCGCCGTGTACGTGCGGACCGATAAGGCTCAGGGCGAGGAATGACACGAACCCGAGCAGGAACAGCAGACCGCGGACTGACACCGGCCGCACACCAGCGCTCTCCGTTCGCATCGAATCCCACCGCCCTCACCTATGCCCATAACGTAACATCGGGCGCTTGAGGAAGGCCTGTACTCGAGGCTGCCGTACACGAGCAGGGCGCGCTACGCTGCTGTCATGGAGAAGCAGCTGACC
>JAGNOB010000439.1 GCA_017990305.1 Leucobacter sp. | reverse complement strand
GGAGAGTTCATGCGTCGTTCACGCAGGGTTTGGTGTGCGAACCCCCAGTCTCGTAATTCCCCGTCACCTTCGAGGGTTTGAATACAGGTGTTCTCGCAATTCGCCGAGAGCCACCCCACCTCGAAAGGTCACCATGCGTCGCAACGTTTTCACCGCGATTGGCGTGTTCGGTATCGCGACAGTCGCGCTCACCGGTTGCCAGGCCGCAGCCCCCGCCGCAGACGCGGCGGACGCACCGATCACGATCGCCACCATTCCGATGTCCGACGACCCGACGGCAGAGAACCCAGTCGATGTGCTTGTCGAGCTCCTCGAGGCCGAAACCGGTCGCGAGGTCGAGGTCACCGACGTGCCCGACTATCTCTCGGTCGTCGAGGCGATCCGCTCAGATCACGTCGACATCGGCATCATGAGCGGTTTCCCGTCGGCGCTCGCCGTGAACACGGGCGAGGTCGATGCGCTGCTCGCGTGGGCGGGCGACGACAAGCCGGTATCGACCTGCGTGGTCCTTGACGACTCCCCCATCCAGACCCCCGCGGATCTCAAGGGCAAGACGGTTGCGTTCGCGGATCAGGCGTCGAGCAGCGGTTATTTCATGCCGGTCTCCATGCTCCACGAGGCAGGCCTCACGCAGGGCACCGATTACGAGGCGATCTTTGCCGGCGGCCACGAGGGCAGCTTCGCCGCGCTCGAGCAGGGCCAGGTCGATGCCGCTTGCACCGCGTTCATGCTCACGGAGATGGGCGCCCCGATGTTCCCGTTTGCAGACGGCGAGTGGCGCGCGGTTGGCGAGAGCGCGCCGATGGCGGTCACCGGATCGGTGCTCGCGAGGCAGTCGCTCGACGCTGAGACGCGCACCCTACTTGAGGAGGCACTGCCGAAGGTGTTCTCGGCCGAGAACAAGGAGCGGCTCGCCGGCTACGGCGGTTTCGCAGGCATCGAACCGGTGATCGCACCCGATGCCGAGTTCTTCTCCTCGTTCACCGAGATCGCTGCCGTCGCCGGCGTCGACCTCGAGGATCTCAAGTGAGCCGCCCGTCACGGGCTGCCCGGCCGCGCGGTGTTGCGGCGGCAGTCGATCCCTCTCTGCTCAGCACCGCCGAGCTGCGGCAGGCGCTCCCCCTCGTCACGGTGCGCGACCTGGCCGTCGCCTACGATGGCGGCCAGAACGTACTCGATGGTGTCGACCTCGATCTGTTCCCGGGCGAGATGGTCGCCCTGCTCGGGTCCTCTGGATCGGGCAAGTCGACCCTCATGCGTTCCCTCACCGGCTTCGCGCCGGTCACCGACGGTCAGGTGCGGGTCGCCGGGCACGACGTCACGAACCTGCGGCGCGGTGAACTGCGCACGCTGCGCTCCGAGGTCGGGCAGGTCTTCCAGCAGTTCAATCTCATCCCCCGCATGAGCGTGCTCACGAACGTACTCACCGGCGCCCTGCACAGCGCCGGCCCCATCAACCTCGTCGGCGGCTTCACCTCAGCGCATCGCAAGCGCGCGCTCGAGCTGCTCGATCGCGTCGGCATCGCGCACAAGGCGAAGGATCCGGCGCGCTCCCTCAGCGGCGGCCAGCAGCAGCGGGTCGCGATCGCGCGCGCACTCATGCAGCAACCGAAGCTCATTCTTGCGGACGAGCCGGTCGCGTCGCTTGACCCGAAACTCGCTGACTCCGTGCTCGAACTCCTGCGCGAGATCGCGGTCGAGGACGGGATCCCCGTGCTCGTGAGCTTGCACGTGCTCCCGCTCGCGCTCGCGCACACCGACAGGATCGTGGGCCTCAGACACGGCGAGATGATCGTCAGCGGCCGTACGGCCGACCTCGACGCGGCCCGGCTCGCGCCACTCTACGACGAAGCGGCTCAGCAGGAGGTGACGGCAAGTGGCTACGCAAGCGCCTGAGCGTCAGCGGGGCACGCAGCCCGAGCTGCCAGCGGCGGATCGCGCACGCCTCGAGCGCGCGGTGCCGCTGCCGCGGGCCCGGTTCCTCATGGGGCTTCCCGTTGCGGCGATCGTGCTGCTGTGGTCGTTCAACGGGGCCGAGTTCAACTTCGCGAAGCTCGGGGATGGGGCCGTGAACATGGGCGAGTTTCTCTCGCGGCTGTTCCCGCCCGACTTCTCGAAGATCGGCACGATCATCGAGCTGCTCATCGAGACCTTCCAGATGGCCGTCGTTGGCACGGTGCTCGGCGCGGTCCTGTCGATGTTCGTCGCGTTCGCGGCTGCTTCGAACATTGCCCCGAAGTGGCTGTACTACCCGGCCCGGTGGACGATGAACGTGATTCGTTCGGTGCCCGACCTCGTGTTCGCGCTCATGTTCGTGTCCGCGGTGGGGCTCGGCCCGTTCGCCGGCATCCTCGCGATGACGCTCGGCTCGCTCGGCTCCATCGGCAAGGTGTTCGCCGAGGCCATGGAGTCGGTCGATCGCGGCCCCATCGTCGCCATGCAGGCCGTCGGGGCGTCGAAGCGCCAAGTGATCCAGTACGGCGTGCTGCCGCAGGCCGCCCCGCTGCTCGTCTCGTACACCCTGCTGCTGTTCGAGGGCAACGTGCGCGGGGCCACGATCCTCGGGCTGGTTGGAGCGGGCGGCATCGGCCTCGAGCTCACCACCGCCATGCGCATGTA
>JAGNOB010000438.1 GCA_017990305.1 Leucobacter sp. | reverse complement strand
GCAGGTCTGTTCCCGATCGCGGCGTGCCCATCGGTCTTCTTCAGTCCTCGTTCTGGGTCGCCATCTGACGAGAAGACTATGGCTCCCCCGTAGACGGGCGACCGCGCTCCGAGCCCGAGCAACGCCGTGGCTTCGGCGGTTGGGACGCCGCGTTCGGCGAGGCCTGCCCCCGTCGGGGCGATTCGGTCGGATGAGGCGTTCGTTGCGTAGATCGCCCTCCGGCCGTCTTGGGTGAGCTTCACATTCAGGCTGTCGAGTCGCGGCACTGCATCCACGTCTATACCGGCGGAACCCAGCATGACGAAAGAATCGACAGCGTGCTTCGTCAAGGTCAGAGCGATCGATGCCACCGTCGTCCCGTACGAATGAGCCACAACGCTGATGGATGGCAGTCCTCCGCGGCCCGCGATGCGAGAGGCAGCGAGGCCGTCGAGTTCCGAAGCGAGTCTCCCCGCTCCTGTAATTGCGGCTCCGGAGCCGAGAACTCCCAAACTCGGAAGCGTGTCTGGCGCATCGTAGCCGAGCCAAGCGATGACTCCGGGCGATTGCCCTCGCTCCAGATCGAGCAAGCCGGCTTGGGCCCTGTAGAGGTTTCTGCTCGCGGTATCCCAAGTCGGCAACCCGTCCTGTGCATCGTTTCCCATTCCCCCGGCCTGCACGGTGGTGTGTGAAGCGGTATCGAGATCGCCGTACCCCACAGCGACCATCGGCACGTCTTCCCTCAGGCTGAACGCAATCAGCTGGATCGGAGGTTCGGGTCGCCGTTGGCTCGCTTCCAGGTCGAGTAACCGCTGCACCTCGGCAACGAGTTTGAGTTGCTCGGGCGCGAGTAGCTGCGGATTGGCGCGATAGAACTCCACAGAGAGTCGGTTCGCTCGGTCACGCGCCCATGCGGGAAGCCCTGGCAAGTTTCCGATCACGTAGGGAACCGTTCGTTTGAGCCCCTCCCGTTCTGGCTGACTCAGCGCCGCCCCCCCCGCCACGAGGCCTTCGGGGTCAGGCGGGGAGTCCCATACTCGCGACCCATCGCTGTTCGGGAAGAGACCCGCCAGTAACGGGTGCTGGGTGTGTATCCCGTCAACGACGCTGGGCGCTCCGCCGAGTTCGCCAGTCAGGCCGACAGCTATTGCACGTTTCCGGCCACCCGCGATTCCCGCCCCGACGGTGATGAGGTGACCAAGCGGCGTATCACTCAGCGCGCTTTTGAGGTTCTCTTCACTGGTGACCCGCTCATCGATGAGGTCTGCCCAACTGCGCCTAGCCGTCGCAATCTCATCGGAGTCGCGCTGCCATCCGAGTGCGCTATTGCGCCAACGAGTCTCATGCACTTGCCGGAGTAGATTGACGATAGCCTCGCGTTCTGTGGCGTCCTGTGGCGCTGTGTCTGGCCGCAAACGCGGTTCGGGCATCATGGCCTGCGGCGGCGCATTCCAGGTGTATCTGAAGGGCGAGATAATCGCCCGACAGATCTCCTCGATCTCGTCCATCGCACGATCGATACGGGACAGCGTCAGCTCCGTGTTCGACCGCAGCCTGTCGGCACGACGATGGATGCTCTCTACCTCGTTGGCGTAGTGCGTGAAGGCGGCGCCTGCGAGTCTCGCCGAGCGTTCGACCGCTTCAGCCCCAGGGAGAACATTCTGGTCGGTCTTCGCCACCAGAGCGCGAAGAGCGCCGCTCTCAAGCTGCACCAGATCGTCCTTGGCTGCCGCTACCGATAACAAAAAGAACCCTGCGTCGAGTCGAGCATCTTCGACGAAGCTGGCCGCAGCACGCGCCTCGCCGCCCGTCCCTGCTTTCGGGGTGCCGCGCAGCATCTCGTTGACTGACGGCACGCGTGCGCTCACCCCGCACTCTCCCGCAGCGCGAAGCCCGCGGGCAACGCTGCAGCGATCTCGGCATCGAGCGCGTCACTCTGCTCCATCGTCGCCGAGACTGTGAGACTCGCAGACTTCGCTGCATCGGCGAGCGCGGCACGGGCAACCGAGAAGCCGCGCAGATAGAGGTCGATGTCTGCGCTTGCGCCGCTGACTGTCGGCACGGCCGCCGGCCGGCCCACATTGTTGTTCAGCATTCCGACCGCGGCTTCAAGGAGCTTGCGCCCCGCCCCGGAGAGCGCTGCGTCGGTGAGTCTCAGGCTGTCAGACACGAGCTGTCACCCTTGATACGGGCTTAGTTGATCCGAGCGGCGATCTCGTCGTCCATCGACCGGTGTGCCGCGGCCGTCTGCGTGATGAACTGCTGAATCTCTGTCAGCTTTTCGATGACGCGGTTCGCGCTCGCCGTGTACTCGGTGTACGCGCCCTCAAAACGCTTCGACGCGTTATCTGTCACAAACCCGGAGCTGGCGAGCCCTTGAATCTGTCGCTGCAGCTGCTGCAGCTTTGCAGTGATCTCGTCACGACCAGCACCAAGCTGAGTCGCGGCCGTTTCCATCTCTTGGTATGAAATGTTGACGTTTGCCATGTGCGTGCTTCCAATCTGATTCAGATTGCGAAGAGCCCCCGGGTTCGCAGCGCCTGCCGGTGAGACAGGCGATCGCGCGGTGCGACGCACTTAGACTACGTTGATTAACACTCGTAGCAAAGCATTGCCGGAAAATGTGGATAAGTGTGGGGGTG
>JAGNOB010000437.1 GCA_017990305.1 Leucobacter sp. | reverse complement strand
TTCTTCTTCATCGTGGTCGTGCACGCTCTGCCGACGACGGCTGCTGGAGCGATTCGCTGCGTCGCGACCGTTGCGGTCACCACGGTCGCTGTCGCGGTCGCCGCGTTCGGTGTCACGGTCGTGACGTTCCCGTGGCGCACGGTCACGTTCGCGTGAGTCGTTGCCTGGGAAGCGCGAATCGAGAATGTCGTCGAGCTTGCGTAGTTCGTTGCGACGCGGCATAGGCTGCACGGGAGGCACATCAGGCGCAAGGAAGATGAGCCTGGTTGTCGCCCGGAAGCGTTCCTCTGGCGACATGTTTGAGAGAGGCAGAACGAGCGGCAGCCCGTCAGCAAACGTCTTGGTCTCGGGCTCTGCCGGTGTTTCGGTGTCGATCAGAGCCTCAGGCTCGACCGGAGTAGCGGGGCCCGATGCCGCGGCCTCTGCCCCTTCGTCGCCGGCGACCGTCGCGGCCTCCAGCTCGGTAGTGTTCGCGCCCTCGGTGTTCTCTTGTGTGTTCACCATTGCTGGTGTGCTCCTTTAACCACGGCTCAGAAGCTCCGCGGAAACCAATATTGAGTGCGGTGTTTCACCGCAAATTATGAGGTTCGCTCACATGCAGTGAGCGTTCGGCAAATGCCGCGACCGCCATGGGGCGATCAAAGACTGTACGTGGAGCCCGCCGTCGTGGCGTTATCCAACGGTAACCATTATGTCACGGAGAACCTGAACTTCGCAGGATACGCTCGCGCGTCGCGTTGTCCCAGGAAACACAAGTTACTATCGATCCATGAGCGCTACCGAGGTACACCCCGGCAAGAACCGTGGTTTTGCAATCACCACCATCATTCTCGGCGCGATTGGGCTCTTCGCCTCATTCGAGCTCGCTACCGAGTACATCAAGACGCTGCAGCAGGCGGATTACATCCCGAACTGCGAGCTTTCGGTACTCGTGACCTGCGGCCCGAACATGGATTCCCCGCAGGGCTCGCTCTTCGGCTTTACGAACACGATCCTTGGCCTTATCGGCTTCGTGGCGCCCATCGCTGTTGGCGTCGCGATGCTCGCAGGGGCCCGCTTCAACGCTTGGTTCTGGTGGCTCTACCGCGCTGGACTCGCCCTCGCCACAGTGTTCATCTTCTGGCTCTTCTACCAGAGCGTCTTCAACCTCGGCACGCTGTGCCCCTGGTGCATGGTGGTGTGGACGGTCACGATCCCACTGTTCTTCTTCACCGCGTTCCGCCCGGAGGCACACGGCTACTACAACGCGTCGCCCCGGGTCTCGAAGGCATTCGCAGCGATCAACTCCTGGGCGTGGGTGCTTGTGCTTATCTCATACCTGATCATCGCTGCTGTGGCACAGTTCCAGCTGAACTGGCTCGCGGAGTTCAGCAGGTAGGTCTCCACCGGAGCCGCAATGACGCGCGCTACGGGCGGCTCGTCAGGCGCTCCCAGAGAGCGTCAACCTGTTCGAGTGTGTGTTGTTCTGAACCGGAAGTGTCAATGATGACGTCGGCAACCGCACGTCGCTCGGCATCACTCGCCTGGTTTGCGATTCGGCGCCTGGCCTCATCCTCGGCCATCCCGCGAAGCTCCACCATGCGCGCAACCCGCGTCTCCGCCGGAGCATCCGCAACAACAACCATGTCCCACTCGAAACCGCTATCACCCTCGTGGGCGCCTGTCTCGACGAACAGTGGGATCTCATAGACCACGACGGCGTCTGCGTCGCGCGCACGGGCAGCGGCCACCTGCTCCGAAACAAGTCGTCTCACCTCGGGGTGCACAATGGCATTCAGATCGGCGAGCGCCTGCGGATCACGAAAGACGATCTCCCCGAGTGCCGCGCGGTCCAACTCGCCATCGACGGCGCGCAGGTCAGCGCCGAAGCGCGTAACGACGGCATCGAGCCCTGGTGAGCCCGGGGCGACAGCATCGCGTGCGAGTTCGTCGGCATCTATCCGGACCGCTCCCAGCGCGGCCAGGCGTCGCCCAACAGTACTTTTCCCCGAAGCGATTCCACCAGTGAGCGCGAGCAGTTGCATGCTTCCAGGGTAGCGTGACCCTAGGCTAGGTGACAGGAGGCCATCATGTTGGAAGCTATCACCGGACTGTCGCTCGCGGCAGCCGCGGGCCTGAACGCCTACATTCCTTTGCTCGGTCTCGGGCTCCTGTCCCGGTTCACTGATCTGCTCTCGCTGCCAGAGAGTTGGTCGTGGATCGAGAACGACTGGTCACTCGGCGTACTGGGCGTGCTCTTACTCGTCGAGATCGTGGTCGACAAAGTGCCAGCGCTGGACACCGTAAACGATGTGCTCCAGAGCATCGTGCGCCCGGCCTCGGGCGGCCTCGTGTTCAGCGCCGGTGCGTCAAGCAGCACTGTTGCAGTCGCCGACCCAGAGGCCTTCGTGAATTCTTCGGCGTTCTGGCCATTCGTGTTTGGGATACTCATCGCGCTCGTACCCCACGTGTTCAAGCTTGTTGCGCGGCCGATCGTCAACCTTGCCACAGCCGGATTCGGGGCGTCCGTGATGAGCACGCTCGAGGACGTGACCGCCGTCGTGGTCACCATACTCGCGGTGCTTCTGCCGCTCGTGGCTCTCGCTGCGATGGCGCTACTTGCAGTGTTGGGCGTGCGCTGGAT
>JAGNOB010000436.1 GCA_017990305.1 Leucobacter sp. | reverse complement strand
CATCACGAGTACCATAGTACATGTCAACGGTAGCACCCTACATTGTTCTTCTCGGGAGTGTCGCGAGCGGCTGCTGAATGTCGCCCTATTGGCATCCAGCAGCCCGCCCTGGGGACTACGCTGAGAGCCATGCAGAGTAGCGAAACCAGCGCTGTTACCCCCAACGCATACCCCTCCGGTCAGGAACTGACGATCACACTCGGTGAAGCCGAGGCGCGAATCGTCACTGTCGGCGCGTCCCTCTCCAGCTACCGCGTACGCGGCCGCGATCTGGTGCTCCCGTTCTCCGTTACCGAGATCCGCCCGGCATTCCGGGGAGCGACGCTCGCGCCCTGGCCAAATCGGATCCCCGACGGCAGCTACCTCTTTCACGGAGAGCAGCAACTCCCCCTGTCTGAGCCCGGTCGTGGCCACGCCCTCCACGGACTCGTGAGCTGGCTGGACTGGCGAGTGCTGGTCCACTCACAGAACTCCGTGACACTCGCCACCGAGATTGTGCCGCAGCCGGGATATCCCTGGCGTGTAGCGCTGCGTGCCGAATACCGCCTCTCCGCTGTTGGCCTCACTCAAACCGTGACTGCCACAAACCTCTCGGCTGAGCAGGCACCCTTCGGGACTGGGCCGCACCCGTATCTGGTCGCCCCCAACGGCCCGCTTGACTCATGGACACTCGAGCTCAACGCAGACACCGTGCTACTGACAGACGATCGGCTTTCACCACTCGGTACCGCACACGTCGAGCACGATGGGGCCCGCTTTGACTTTCGGGAGCCGCGCCCTATTGGCACAGCCGAGCTCGACAACGCTTACACCGACATACGCAGGGAACGCGACGGCACAGCACGCGTCCGCCTGACAGACCGCTCAGGGCGCGGCGTCGAGATTCGTTTCGATGAACGCTGCCCGTGGGTCCAGGTGCACACCGCGGACCAACCGAACCGGCAGCTCAACCGACTTGGGCTCGCGGTCGAGCCAATGACCTGCCCGCCAGCTGCGTTCCAGTCGGGAGAAGACGTGCTCATCATCGATCCGGGTGCCGCAGCCTCCGCGTCGTGGACGATCGCCCCGATCGAGCCGCCACTCGGACAACTCGAGCCATAGCAGCTCAACTGCCCGACCTACCTGTCGAGCAACCAACCCAGCACGTGCGGGAAGGCAACCATTCCGCCGATGACAGCGACGAAGGCCACGGTTGACCACGCAGTTGAACGTTGCCGCAGCCGCCGTCCCTGGGCCGCGACCTGCGCACGCGGGCGGGCCGCACGCGGATCGGAGTAGCTCGCGGCCTGATGCCCGAGTTCTGCCCCGACGAGCTCCGCAAAGTAGATGAGCGCGGCACTCTCTGCTCCGTCCGTCCGCGCAGTCACCCGCGACGAAGCAAGTTGCAAGCGATCGTCAATGACCTCGATATCCCAACGACTCCCGTAGTCGATGAGGCAGGCCATCACATCGGGGGTGAGTAGCTCAAGCGCGTCTCGCTCGTAGCCATCAGGAACGTACGTCGCGAAGTACCGGTCGAAGTCGCCCTCCAGCGAGAGCCGCTGAGTGCCAGGCAGCAGCGTCCGCAGGCTACCGTTGCCGCGCGCGTCGATGATGAGGTGAGGCAAGGCCCGCGGCAGTCGAAGCGAAAGATACCTGAACCCGTTGCGGGGACCCTTTGGGTCGCCCTTCCCCCCGGTGTAGCTCGCGATGCCAATCGCCAGATCAGGATCACTCGCGTCCCGGCCACGCCACAACACAAAACTGCTGCGGAACAGCGACGCCGGCGGCTTCGCGGTGAGGGGCGGGCGCCGTCGCGCGGGGTCGCGCGGCCCAGGCAGCTGCTCAGCGAAGAACACGCCCAGCCTCGCGGGAGGCAACCCCATGCGCATGTAATTGATGCCCTCGCGCTTTGCGAACCCCTCAAACGCGAGTCCCCGCCGCGTATCAGCGGGCATCGACACCATGATCACGCCCCACATCCAGAGCAGAATCGATGTGAAGAGGGTAACGACGATAAGGAAGCCGTGTGCCCATTCGATCCAGCCAGGCAGCGAAATCGGGCGCGGCCACTCGAAGGTCAGCCCGGCCCACAGTAGCGTGCATGCTGCCGCGGGTATACACAGCAACGCTCCAAGCACCGCCTGGCGGAACACCGTCGGTTGAGCAGCGCGAACTTCAGCCCAGGACACCCGAATAGGCCAAGCTGCACGCAGGCTCGTCAAACGATCCGTCACAGCATTTCCGCGAGACCTTCCGCTCATGCGCGGCCCTCCGTGGTCTTAGCGGAGACCGCCACCGAGCATCTTCTGCAGCTTTTCCATTTCCTCAGGGCTCGGGGCGGCAGCTGCTCCCCCGGCGGCGCCCAAACCAAAGCCCGAACCACCCTGTGGAGCTGGAGCTTCAACCGGAGCCTGCGCGCGCTTCGCGGGGTTACCGGAACGCTTCGCCCCCTTGCCCTTTTGCTGCTGCTTCTTCTTGCCGCCATGGCCGCCCATGCCCGGCATCGGGCCCATGCCAGGAATCTGCGGCATGCCGCCACGGGCGACGGTCTTCATCATCTTCGCCGCCTGCTCGAAGCGCTGCACGAGGGAGTTGACGTCGGTCACCGTCATGCCAGACCCCTTAGCGATGCGGAGTCGACGC
>JAGNOB010000057.1 GCA_017990305.1 Leucobacter sp. | reverse complement strand
GGTGAGCGCACCCGCTCACGAGAAACGAGGACACCATGGCCGAGCCCACGCAGACCTGGCTGACACAGGAGGCCTTCGATCGCCTGCAGTCCGAGCTCGACGAACTCGCTGGTGCGGGCCGCAAGGATATCGCAGCGCGCATCGAGGCCGCTCGCGAGGAGGGCGACCTCAAGGAGAACGGCGGCTACCACGCTGCGAAGGACGAGCAGGGCAAGATGGAGGCGCGCATTCGCGACCTCACCGAGCTCCTCAAACACTCGACCGTCGGGGAAGCCCCCGAGGCGAACGGCGTCGTCGTCGTCGGCACCGTCGTCACAGCGGAGGTCTTCGGAGACGAAGAGCGGTTCCTGTTGGGCAACCGCAACCTCGCCGATGGTTCAGACCTCGATGTCTACAGCGCGGAGAGCCCGCTCGGCGCCGCGATCCTGGGGCTGAAGGTTGGCGATCAGGCCAGCTACACCGCTCCGAACGGCAAGGAGATCCCCGTTAAGGTGACCGCCGTCGAGACGTACGCGTAAGCGAGCTTCCAAGGCAACGCGAGCGGGCCCGCGACTCAGCTAATGCTGCGTCGCGGGCCCGCTCGTTTCCGGAAGGCGTCGCCCTAGTAACGCTCGCCAACCCTGACTTCGTACCCCTTGTCACGGAGCGCCTGCGCCACGGCCTCGCCGTGCTCCGGCCCCCGCGTTTCGATGTGCAGCTCCAGCTCAACCTCACTCACGGGCAGCTCAGTCGCGTGCCGTGTATGGATCACCTCAACAACGTTGGCGTTCTGCTCAGCAACGATCGTTGCGGTGCGCACAAGCTGGCCAGGCACGTCTGGAAGCAGGATCCGCAGCTTCGTGTAGCGCGCCGACGCGGCAAGGCCGTGGCCGATCACGCGCTGCAGCAGCAGCGGGTCGATGTTTCCGCCTGAGAGAATCACTGACGTCGGCCCCGTCGGCTTCACCTTGCCGGCGATCATCGCCGCAACACCAGAAGCGCCCGCGGGCTCGACGACGAGCTTTGCCCGCTCGAGCAGCAGCACGATAGCCCGCGCAATGTCGTCGTCGCTCACCGTGACGATCTCGTCAACGTACTCGCGCACCGCAGCGAAGTTCCGCTCTCCGGGGCGGGCGACAGCGATGCCGTCGGCGATCGTCGGCGAAGTCTTGATCGTGACGGGCTCCCCCGCCTCAAGCGAAACCGGGAACGGGGCGGCGTTCTCCGCTTGCACCCCAATGATCCGCATCGGCTTGCCCTGCTTCGCAGCCCACTGTTTCGCCGCCGCGGCGACGCCCGAGATGAGCCCGCCGCCTCCGATCGGCACGATGATTGTCTCAACCTCGGGTGCGCTCTCGAGGATCTCGAGCGCGACAGTGCCCTGGCCCTCGATGACCGCATGATCGTCGAACGGCGCGATGAAGACAGCACCGGTCTCGCGCACAAACTCCTGCGCGGCAACACTCGTCTCGTCGAAGATGTCGCCCGCGAGCTGCACCTTCGCACCGTAATTGCGGGTCGCCTGCAGCTTCGGAAGCGCGACACCCTTCGGCATGAAGATCGTGGCTCGGATTCCGAGCTCGCGCGCTGCAAACGCAACGCCCTGCGCGTGATTGCCTGCCGACGCCGCAACAACGCCGCGCGCACGTTCCTCCTCCGTGAGGAGAAGCAAACGGTTGTATGCGCCGCGGAGCTTGTACGCCCCGGTGCGCTGCAGGTTCTCGCACTTCAGGTAGACCTGTGGCACACCACTAATTCCGGCGAGGAAGCGGGAGGTCTCGAGCGGAGTTCGCTGCGTAATTCGGTGCACCCGCTCAAGGGCTCGCTCAAAGTCTTCAAGCGTTGGTGCCGTGTAGGCCTCGCTCATGCGATCGTTCCTTTCCGCGCGTGTTTCGCTACTGATTTCGCGCGCACTTTTGCGACGCGATGGGTCTGGTCTCTTCGATGGAAATCTGCGGCGGGGTCCGTGCCCTCAGCCCACTGTCGCTTTGCGAGCACGCTCACGATCGCGTTCGCCGCCGCAGCGATCGGCACAGCGAACAGTGCACCGGGGATGCCCGCGAGCAGGGTGCCGGTTGTGACGGCGAGTACGACACCGAGCGGGTGCACGCGCACTGCGTTACCCATGACGAGCGGCTGCAGCACATGCCCCTCAATCTGGTTCACGAGGATGACAACACCAACCATGATGAGCGCGGTCACCGGCCCGTTGTAGACAAGCGCGATGAAGGCTGCGAGGCCGCCTGTCACGATCGCGCCGAGGAAGGGGATGAACGAGCCAAGGAAGACGAGGATCGCGATGGGGATCGCGAACGGCACCCCAAGGATGCCAGCGCCGACCCCAATACCAACCGCGTCAACAAATGCGACAAAGATCTGCACCCGCACGTACTGGCCGACAGACACCCAGCCCGCTCGGCCGGACGCATCGACAGCGGCGTGGGCACGGGCCGGCGAGAACCCGACGACCCAGTACCAGATCCGCTTGCCGTCAATGAGCAAGAACACGAGTGAGAAGATCGTGAGGAGCAGGCCGGTGACGAGCTGCGTGGCAGTCGTCGCGACGCCCAGCGCCCCCGTCCAGAGTGTTCCCTGGTTATTCTCGAGCAGTTTGAGCGCCTGATCGACGAAGTCCTGCAGCTGATCGACGGGGATCCCGAGCGTATTGTGCCGCACCCACTCAAGGATCTCGTTCCACACCTCGACCGAGCGTTTCGAGAAGTCGCCGAAACCGTCCCTGAGCTGCGTGACGATAAGCCATATCAATATCCACAGCGCTGCAATGAAGACAGAGAGCGCAGCGACGATACCCGTCCAACGCGGCAATCCACGGCGCACGAACCACTCAACGAGCGGATTCAGCAACGCGGTCAACAGGATCGCGATGAGCAGCGGAATCACAATGATCCGCACCTGGACGATGCCCCACACGAGCCCGCCAACTGCGACCGCGATAATGATGAGCCGCCATGACCACGCCGCGGCGACCCGCATCCCGAGCGGTAATTCCTGCTCAGCGCGTTTCGTAGGGGACACCTGGTCAGGGGTCGGTTTCGGCTCTTCCACGTCCTCAGTCTAGTGACCGACGTATGCCCGACCGTGGCAAGCCGACCAGGAAACTCGGTTAGCGGGTTACAGGAGCTTACGCAGCCACTTCCGGACGAGACCGTCCTTTGCCGCCGTGAAAGGCGGCATCACCGTCGGCGCAAGAGTGTCTGGGCGAAGCGGTTTGGCAAGTACAGCCTTCTCGTGACTGAACACGCGGAAGGAGAGTTCGCCGTGATACGCCCCCATACCGCTCTCGCCAACGCCACCAAACGGCAGCTCTGGCGCAGTGAGGTGCATGACGGGAACCCCGAAGCCCAGCGCCCCCGAGCTCGTCTCACGCTCCCAGCGCTCGCGAACTGCTGCGTCATCGCTGAACACGTATGCGGCAAGCGGCTTATCCCTGCCGACCACGAAGGTCAGCGCATCATCGAGACCATCGACAACGACGAGCGGAAGCAGCGGCCCGAAAATTTCCTCCTGCATGATGCGAGCGTCACGCGGCACATTCGCGAGAACCGTCGGGTCGATGTGCAGCGCCGTAGCATCGTGCGCACCGCCGACGACGATCTCACCGTCGTCGAGGTAGCTCACGAGGCGATCGAACTGGGCCCTGTTCACGATCCGCCCGTAATCAGGGTTCTCGGCCGTCGCAGACCCGTACAGCTCGTGCACCGCGTCGGAGAGCAGTGGGGCGAGCCTGGCGAGCACCGGTGCGGTGCCGATGACGTAGTCGGGTGCGACGCAGGTCTGACCCGCGTTCATGAACTTGCCCCACACCAGGCGCTTCGCGGCTTCTGCGAGCGGGACCGAGCCATCGACATACGCCGGGGACTTCCCTCCGAGCTCAAGCGTGACCGGGGTGAGATTGTCGGCGGCGGCGTGCGCGACGATCCGCCCCACCTTGCCGTTTCCGGTGTAGAAGATATGGTCGAAGCGCTCTGCGAGCAGCGCCGTCGTCTCCGGCACCGCGCCCTCAATCACCGCGACAGCTCGTTTGTCGAGCGCGTCAGGCACCAACTGAGCGATAAGCCGCGCCGTGGCCGGGGCAAGCTCGCTCGGTTTGATCACGGCGGCATTGCCCGCCGCGAGTGCGCCGATGAGGGGCGACAGCGCGAGCATCAGCGGATAGTTCCACGGCGCAATGATCAGCACGACGCCAAGCGGCTCAGGCACCACACGCGCCGTTGCCGGCTGCAAGGCGAGCGGCACCCCAACACGACGCGGCCGCATCCACCCGGAGAGACTCTGCAGGGCGTGATCAATCTCCGCGACGAGGAAGCCGATCTCCGTGAGCTGCGCCTCCGTGCCAGCCTTCCCGAGATCCTCGAAGAGCGTACGCTCAAAATCAGCACCCCGGTCGAGCAGCAAGCTTCGAAGCTTCATGAGCTGGTCACGCCGCCACCGCTCAGGCCGTGTCGTTCCCTGCGCAAAGGAGTAACGGAGACCGGCGACGATACCGGGGATACGGTCAATAGCGGTGAAGCTCATGCGCCCAGAATAGCCTGCGTGCCTGGTTTTCGGTTCGCCCGGCCCCAGGCATCGCCTCGACGCCGTCTTAGCCGTGCAGCGCGGGCACGATCAGGTAGATCCCACCGAGCACGGCGATGACAGAGAGGGTGAAGCAGACGTTCGCCGCGATGGTCGCCCAGCGCGGACGCCCGCCCTCCGCGTCGATGTCGTCATCCTCATCATCGCGGTCGGGGCCCACGGGTTCAATCGTGCCGTCGGGACGGCGTGCCGGCCGCGGTGGCGTCGCGAGGAAGCGGATGCCGAGGGAGTACAGAGCAACGACAAACACCGCTGCGAACAGCGACGTGCCGAACACCGTCACGAAGGCCATCCAGTTGATCTCACTCATTCGGAGCCTCCCTCACGCTGCTTCTTGGCAGCCTTCTTCGCGGCCTTCTCGGCCGCCTTCCGCGCTGCCTTCTCAGCCTCACGTGCGGCCTTCTCGGCTGCGCGCTTCGCCTTGTCCGAACGGACTGCAGACTGGGCGACCGGAGTGAGCGGCGGGATCGTTCCGGTCTTCGTCGCGACCTTCTTTACGCGGCCCTTGCCCATACGCACTGCGTAGCCGGACTCGGCAACGTCGGGAACCGAAATAGCGTTGCCCGCGTCGACCTTGTTACGGCGTGAGCGCCAGAAGATAAACAGGATGAAGAAGAGGCCGAGGACCGCATCGATGATGATGCCCCAGAAGCCGATGTGCGCGATGAGCGCCGCGAGCGCGCCAACGAGGCCCGCAGCGGGCAGCGTGAAGAGCCAGCCAGAAGCGATCCGCCCGACGGTGCGCCAGCGCACTGTTGATCCGCGGCGGCCGAGGCCGGAGCCAATGACAGACCCGGATGCGACCTGCGTCGTCGACAGCGCGAAGCCGAGGTGGCTCGACGCCAGAATAGTCGCAGCGGTCGAAGTCTCAGCCGCGAAGCCCTGCGCGGGCTTCACATCGGTAAGGCCCGCACCCATGGTGCGGATGATCCGCCAACCGCCCGAGTAGGTGCCGAGTGCAATCGCGATCGCACAGGTTGCGATGACCCAGAAATGCGGGCCGGTGCCCGGTGTCTGCAGCCCCGCAGCAACGAGGGTCAGGGTGATGACGCCCATCGTCTTCTGCGCATCATTCGTGCCGTGTGCGAGTGCAATCAACGAAGATGAAGCGATCTGCGCGTACCGGAAGCGGCCGCGGCCATCCTTCCGCCCGTCGTGGCGTCGCGTGATTGCGTACGCCACTCGGGTCGCGGCGAACGCGACAATACCGGCGGTGAGCGGTGCGGCAAGCGCTGGGAGCAGGATCTTCGAGAGGAACACCGCACCGTTGATCGAGGAGAAGCCAGCGCCAACGATCGCGGCGCCAATCAGGCCGCCAAACAGCGCGTGCGACGAGCTCGAGGGCAGGCCATACAGCCAGGTCACGAGGTTCCAGACGATCGCACCGATGAGGCCAGCAAAGACCATTTCGGGGCTGATGAGCACCCCACCTTCGCCCTCGTTAATGAGGCCTCCGGAAATCGTCTTCGCTACCTCTGTTGAGAGGAAAGCGCCGATAAGGTTGAGGACCGCTGCAAGCAGCACGGCGGTCTTCGGCTTAAGCGCACCGGTCGCGATGGGCGTTGCCATCGCATTGGCCGTGTCGTGAAAGCCGTTCGTGAAGTCAAAGAAGAGTGCCAGCGCGATAACTAGCAGCACGATGAGGGTGAATTCCACCGTCGCCTTCCGTTCGGCGTTATAAGTTGTCTAGGTGTCCTCGCGTGCCCGTTAACAACTGTTTGGTTGCCGTACACGCGCGCGCTATCTAAATGTTTGCATCTCGCCATGTTTCGGTCAAGCCAGACCACCCCCGTTCACCCGCCGTTCACTTTGGGGGTTGAGCCCGCGGAATAGCGGGTAGAGCGCGTATGTTGGTGTGGATGAGCGATACCGATCGCATACCGACCGAGGAGGGTGCAATGAGCACTGCGCAGATTTCAGACTTCATGCCCGCGGAGGGCGCCATCACGATGTTCTCGACCGAGTGGTGCGGCTACTGCAAGCGCCTGAAGGTGATGCTCGAGAAGACCGGCATCCCGTTCACAGAGATTGATATCGAGAACACGCCTGGCACACCCGAGCTCGTCGAACAGGCAAACGGGGGCAACCAGACGGTGCCGACCGTCATCTACCCCGACGGCACGACAGCAACCAACCCGACGCTCAACGACGTGAAGGCAAAGCTCGGCCTCTAGGTTCGTCAACATACTCAAACGCCACCGCAGCTCTCCACATCTGCGGTGGCGTTGCTCATCCGCGGAGCCTCCACCGCGATACTCGGTGCATGTCTGTAGCTGCAGATCTTCGTTTCGTTTCGGAACACCTCGTCGACACTCAGGCGCTCCGTCGCGCCGGCGCGAGCGAGCGAGACGTCCGCCGCGCACTCCACACAGGAGCGCTCACCAGGTTGCGACCGGGCTGGTATGCGCGCGCCCCCTTCTGGAGTGTGGCGAGGCCCGAGGTCCGTCACCTCGCCGCGATCCTTGCCGCACACCGCAGCGCCAATTCACCTCCAGTGTTCTCCCATCTCAGCGCGGCGGCAATCCACGGCTGGCCCGCGTGGTCCACCTGGCTACACCCCTCAGGCACAGCATCACCCGAACCTGACCCGCGAACAGCGCACGCAACAGTCGCTCCGAGACAGCGTGCGAGCTCGAGCGATTCCTTGGTGCGGCACCGATCCCGCCTCGACGAGGCAGACATCGCGTCACTGGCGCCGTTCCGATGCACCGTCCCCGAGCGCACAGTAACCGACCTCGCCCGAACTCAGCCCTTCGAAGTCGCGCTCAGTTCCGCGGATGCCCACCTCAGAACAATTGCAAGAGTGGGCAGGCAAGTCGACCACAGCGCACTGCGCGCATGGCGAGACGACGCACACGACAGGGCGGACAGGCTGCGCACGCGTGCAGGCAGCCGAGCCGCGCGCGCCATCGCTACACTCGCCGACCCGCTCGCTGACTCACCCTTGGAAAGCGTGAGCCGGTTCAGGTTTCAGCAGTTAGGCATCGATGTGACGCTGCAGGTGCCCGTCGCGGCACGCGGTCGCGGCTCCCACTACCTCGATTTCGTTCTGGATGGGCTCGGGTTCTGGGGAGAAGCCGACGGGCGGTCGAAGTACCTCGAGCCGGGTCTGCGGGGCGGCAGAAGCGCAGAGGAAGTCGTCTACGAGGAGAAACGGCGCTCCGACTGGATCGCTGGGAGCACTGGTCTGCGGGTGATTCGGTGGGGTGTGGCCGAGGTCTCGTCACTGCGCAGGTTTGCGTCTCATCTCCAAGCGCACGGGGTCACGCTGCCCGCCGGGCCGAGCATCAGGTGGGGACACACGGTGCGAGAGTTTCTGCGGGAGCTTCCCTGAGCTTGGCCCGCCCTGCGCCTGCCCCTGCCCCTGGGGCGAGGCGGGGCCGTAGCGCACTCCGCCCCCGCCTCCGCAGCTCGAAGCACACGCCCCCGACCAAAGCACACGGGCCCTACATGTAGGGCCCGTGTGCTTTCGTCGCTCCCGTGTGCTTTGGGGTGGTGGAGTGCGCGCAGGGCGCCACGAGGGCCGACTGGCCCGGGGCCACTGGCCCAGGGCGACTGGCCCGGGGCGGCGGGCACGGGGCCGACTGGCCCAGGGCGACTGGCACAGGGCCGGCG
>JAGNOB010000435.1 GCA_017990305.1 Leucobacter sp. | reverse complement strand
CGCTCCGCAGGAGTGAGCCGCAGTGCACCGTTGAAGCGCTGCTCGCAGCCGTGCTCACCACCGCCGTAAATGTCGGCGTGGTCGAACAAGACGACCCCTGCCTCGCGCGCTCCAGCGTAGAGTTTTCGGATCTCGTCGTCGGTGAGCGTCTCAATGCGCATCATGCCGAGCCCTATACGTGCGGCGTCACTCATAGCGTCGTCTCCACTTCGTTGCGGGGTAGTGCTCACCACTGTACCGGCGCGGGTCGCAACGCACATGAGCGCTGCGACCCGCACCGGAGCCGTTCCGGCCTGAAGAAGAGAGCTCGCCGCCTAGCTCGGCGCTTTGCTCGCCGTCAGGCTCGGCGCCTAGCTCGTCACCAGGCTCGGCACCCCTGCGCGATTCGCTGCGGCGATTACCGCGGCCAGCGTCGCGGCGAGCGTTGAGCGATCGCGGCCAGCTGCCCACGCGACCCCCGCAGCGTGCCGAAACTCGATGAGCGTGATCGCCTCGCTCGCGTTGCCCGAGCCAATGCTGCTCTGGTGCAGCTCGAGCACCTCGATTGCAATGCCGCGCGAGGCGAGGGCCTCGGTGAGCGCCTCCACGGGCCCCGTGCCCTCGTGTTCGCTCGACACCGCCTCGCCCGCGAAGCTGAGGGTAAGCGCGGTGCTCGGCGCACCGCCGACATCCGAGCTCGCGAACGACATCAGTTCGATCGCTGCTCCCCCGGCGACCCCGGCAGCATCGGTGGCGACAGCGCCCCCGGCAGCACCGGCTGCCAGGTAGGCGCCGGCGAAGATCTCCCAGATTGCTGCCGCGGTTACCTCCTCGCCACTCGCGTCGGTGTGCTGCTGCACACGACGCGCAAGGTCGATCTGCAGCCGCCGAGGCAGCTCGATCCCGTACTCGCTTTCGAGCAGGTAGGCGATGCCGCCCTTGCCCGACTGGGAGTTCACGCGGATGACAGCGTCGTAGCTGCGCCCGATGTCTGCCGGGTCGATCGGCAGGTACGGCACGCGCCATTCGATCTCGCCCTCCGGCCGCCCCTCGGTGACAGCGCGGGAGCGGTGCTCGGCGAACCCCTTCTTGATCGCGTCTTGATGGGTGCCGCTGAACGCCGTGTGCACGAGGTCGCCGACGTAGGGGTGGCGGGGGTGCACCTCGATGCGGTTGCAGTACTCGACAGTTCGGCGAACCTCGTCGATGTCGGAGAAGTCGACCTGCGGGTCGATGCCCTGCGCGTGCAGGTTGAGGGCGAGCGTTGCGATGTCGACGTTGCCTGTGCGCTCACCGTTGCCGAAGATGCAGCCCTCGACGCGCTGCGCTCCGGCGAGCACGGCGAGCTCGGCGCACGCGATCCCGGTACCGCGGTCGTTGTGCGGGTGCACCGAGAGGATCACCCCGTCGCGGCGCGCGAGCCGCTTGTGCATGTACTCAATCTGGTCGGCGTAGATGTTCGGGGTTGCGATCTCGACGGTCGCTGGCAGGTTGAGGATCACGGGGCGTTCGGGGCGCGCATCCCACAGCTCGGTCATCGCGTCACACACGTCGAGCACGTAGTCGGGTTCGGTGAGGTTGAAGACCTCCGGGCTGAACTGGAAACGCACGTTGGGCAGGTGCCCGGCGAGTTCGAGCATGTCGCGGCCGCCGGCGAGGATGAGTTCCTTGAGTGACTCGCGGCTGTGCCCGAGCACGGCCTCGCGCCACATGGGGGCGGTCGCGGTGTACATGTGGATCACGACAGGGTTCGAGATCCCCGCGATCGACGCGACCGTGCGCTCGATGAGGTCGCGCCTGGCGGCCGTGAACACGACGATCGTGACGTCGTCGGGCGCGATGTCAGTGTCGGCGATGAGCCGCACAAAGTCGAAGTCGGTCTGCGATGCCGACGGGTAGCCGACCTCGATCTCTGTGTAGCCCATCGCGACCATGCGTTCGAAGAAGAGTCGCTTGCGCTCGGGGTCCATGGGCTCTGCGAGCGCCTGGTTGCCGTCGCGGAGGTCTACTGGCACCCACAGCGGCGCCTGTGTGAGCCGCTTCGACGGCCACTCACGCTCGGTGAGCGGCAGGTCGACGCGGGCGTGGGCGTCGCGGTAGCGGTGGGAGGGCATGCCGGAGGGTCGCTGCCGGTTCCAGAATGCGGTTGCTGCTGGGGCGGTGGGCGTGGTCATGGTGTCGGTTCCTGTTCTACAAAGCAAACGGCGACCGGCACGACAGCTCCCCACGCCGGGGAGCCGGTCTGGCTACGCCCCGCCGTGGCAGCGAAGGAGGAGGAATCCGCGAAGGAACATGCGTAGACTGTAACACAACTCCTCAGACAAGTAGCGCACTCCCCTGAAACTGTTCCGGGCAGAGCAGCGCTTCACGGACAGACCGAAACGAGTATCCATGGCCCAGGTGCAACGCTCCTCCCTCGCCGATCAGGCGGCCGACGTGCTCCTCGCACGCATCCGCGCTGGCGAGTGGGAACTCGGCGCGAAGCTGCCGGGCGAGACGACGCTTGCGGTGCAGCTCGGGGTCGGGCGCTCGACCGCGCGCGAGGCGATCCGCCAACTCGCGGGCCTCGGCGTGCTCAGCTCACGCCAGGGCGCTGGCGTGTTCGTCACCGCCCTCGATGCGCGCGACGACTGGGACCTGGTGCTGCGCCGCTCAGACA